>NZ_JBZQJF010000106.1:0-20850 GCF_059905295.1 Mangrovibacterium sp. | reverse complement strand
GGTCGATCTATGGATTTATGCGTGAAATGTGTTTGTTTTGCTCATTCAACACACAAAATAACACACCATGATCGATATTATCCGCCAGCGACGCAGCATCCGGAAATTTACAGAACAACCGGTTGAGAAGGAAAAAGTAAAGTTACTTCAGGAGGCAGCCTTGCGCTCGCCAGCATCGAAAAGTGCCAATGCCTGGGAATTTATTTTCATACAGGACAAAGCGACTATTGAATCGCTTGCAGCAGCAAAACCCTTCGGAAGCAAACTCCTTGAATCGGCACCACTGACTGTTGTGGTCATGGCCGACGATACTAAAACCGAAGCCTGGATTGAAGATTGCTCTGTAGCTTCTATCTTCCTTCAACTTACGGCTCAATCCTTGGGTTTGGGAAATTGCTGGGTACAAATCCGGGACCGGGAACACAATGACACAACAACTGCTGAGGAATATGTCAAGGAAAAACTGGGAATACCGTCTAATCAGAAAGTATTGAGCATTATTGCCATTGGCTATCCCGCACAGGAACGAAAAACAATTCCGACTGAAGATTTGCAATGGGATAAAATTCACCAAGACCGATTTTAATTGCAACATCTAAACTTCTACCAACCAAAAAAACAGCTTTAAAATCAACGAATCTTTCTTTTTTGATTAACTCGATTTATGCATTAAATTTACCCGATGCAAGAACGATCAAAAAGATCGCTTGAAATGTTAAGGTATTTAATCCAGAATAGAACACGATGAGTAAAGACAAAATAAAAATCGGCATCTCTCACGGAGATATTAACGGAATTGGTTATGAAGTGATCATGAAGACTTTGAGTGATCAGCGCATCCTCGAAATGTGTACTCCAATTGTTTACGGCTCACCTAAAGTTGCAGCCTATCACCGTAAGGCGTTAAACATGGAACATTTCAACTTCAACAGCATTCGCAATGTTGACGAAGCTGATCCGCGAAAAGCGAACATCATCAACTGCATCGATGACAATATTCGTGTAGAGCTCGGAAAAATCTCGGATGTTGCAGGTGAAGCCTCATATATGGCATTAGATGCTGCAGTGACCGATTTGAAAGCCGGAAAAATTGACGCGTTGGTTACCGCTCCAATCAGCAAGGATAACATTCAAAGTGAAAAATTCAACTTCCCGGGACATACCGAATTTTTAGCAGAACAGTTTGACACTAACAACTACATTATGCTGATGGTTAGCGAGATGATGAAGATTGGTGTAGTAACAACTCACATTCCGCTGACTAAAGTTCCGGCACTGATTACCAAAGAGGCAATTGTACGTAAATTACGGATTATCTCGGCTTCAATGGAACAGGATTTCAGCATTAAGAAACCTCGGATTGCTGTGCTCGGGTTGAATCCGCACGCAGGCGACGGAGGCTTATTGGGATCGGAAGAAAAAGAAATTATCATCCCGGCTATTGAGCAAGCTAAAGCAGAAGGAATTTTGGCCATCGGGCCTTACCCTTGCGATGGGTTCTTCGGCTCGGGCGATTATACCAAGTTCGACGCCATTTTGGCCATGTACCACGATCAGGGTTTAACGCCTTTTAAAGTAATTTCGTTCGAACGCGGAGTCAACTACACTGCCGGCTTACCCATGATCCGTACATCGCCTTCACATGGTACTGCTTTCGACATTGCCGGCGAAGGAAAAGCATCGCCCGAATCATTCCGCGAAGCCCTTTACCTGGCAATTGATGTGCACAAAAACCGTGAGCTATACAAAGACATCAGCAAGAACCCGCTGAAAACCTATGAAATCAACCCGAACCAGGTTGACGAAAGTGTTGGTTTTGCGGAAGATGAATCAACCTTATAACGGTTAGACTAGCAGCTTAAGAAAAGAAATACAGAGAAAGTAACTCAGTTTTGTGCAACTCGGATTAGTTTCTTTATCTCTCAAAAATTATGTACGAATATATCAACGGGAAAATAGCCGGTTTAACTCCGGCCAATGCAATCATTGAAGCAGGTTCAATCGGTTATTTTCTCCATATTTCTCTCAATACCTATTCTGCCATCAACGGGCAGCAATCAGTCAAATTATTTTTACACCAGGTTGTTCGCGAAGATGCACATCTTCTTTATGGCTTTGCTGAAGCCAGCGAGCGCGAATTATTTCGTCTGCTTATTTCAGTGAGCGGGATTGGCTCGAGCACCGCTCTGATGATGCTTTCGTCCATGACTCCGGAGGAAATCAAGAAAGCCATTCTGGAGGAAAACGTCAACTTACTGAAAAGCATTAAAGGTATTGGCGCTAAAACGGCGCAACGAGTCATCATCGACTTAAAAGATAAAATCGGGAAACAACCGGCCACCGATCAAATTTTAATGACCGGTCAAGACAATACTATCCGCGATGAAGCGTTATCTGCTTTAGTTATGCTCGGGTTTGCCCGCAAGAGCGTGGAAAAGGAATTGGACAAAATTTTCAAGTCAAATCCAGGAATAACCGTCGAGCAAACGATTAAGATGGCCTTAAAAAGCCTGTAACAATTGAATACGGCGGTATTGAAAACTTTTCTGAAAAATTCGCTAATCACAGTTATTTTTTCAGGGGTTCTGGCTATGGGCTGGACTTCTGTTCCTGTTAATGGCCTGTCTGAACGCAATCCGGAGCTAGTTCAACCTACCGATTCGACTGCCACAGACACGCTCGAAATAGACACAACCGGCGTACTCATTTATCCATTCAAAGATCAACAAGAATTCGACTACAAGGATGAAGGCTCCCAATCCGGTCTATACCTGAAAAAACCGTCCAACATTAAGAAGGAAGTGACTTACGATCCGGAGACCGGGCAGTACATCATGACCGAGAAGATCGGCGACATGGATTATCGACTTCCTAAAGCCATGTCGTTGGAAGAGTTTGTACATTACGACTTTCAAAATTCAATCCGCAACTACTGGCGTCAAAAATCAGGCGAAAGCTACGAGGAGACCCGCAGTGGATTAATTCCTCGCTTGTCAGTTGGAGGAGAAGCGTTCAACCGGATCTTCGGTGGAAATAACATCGATATTCGTACTCAAGGCTTTGTTGAAGTGAACTTCGGGTACCAGATGAACGAAACCCAAAACCCGTCAATTACCGAACGGCTAAGAAAGGTACCGTCCTTCAATTTCGATCAAAAAATCCAGATGAGCGTCAACGGTAGCATTGGTGATAAAATGCGAATGCGGGTAAATTACAACACCGAAGCGACCTTCGATTATGAGAATAAAATGAATCTCGAATACTCCGGTGATGAAGACGAAATTATCAAGAAGATCGAAGCCGGTAATGTATCACTCCCGCTAAACGGAACCTTAATTACAGGAGCTACCAACCTTTTCGGGGTGAAAACCGATCTGCAGTTTGGCAAGTTGTCTTTATCAACTGTATTCTCGCAAAGTAAAGGTGAAACGAAGGTTGTCAACATTGAAGATGGTGCTCAAACAACCAGCTTCGAGATTCAGGCTTCAGACTACGATGCGAACCGCCACTTTTTCCTTTCACAATATTTCCGGGATCATTACGATGAGGCTTTAAAAAATCTACCGGTCATCAACTCAGCCATTACAATCAACAAAATTGAAGTTTGGGTGACCAATAAATCAGGCGACTACGACGAGTCTCGAAATATTCTGGCATTAATGGACCTTGGCGAACACGACCCGAATATTTACAACTCCGTTCCTGTCTTTGGTGAAAGTAGCGGACAAGTGTACCCCGATAAAACTTATCCGTACAATGGGGCCAACAAAATGTACCAGGAATTAACCACGAATTATGCAGACATTCGCGATGTTTCACAAATAACCAAAACCCTTGGCACATTTTCATCTTACGGGTTTGAAGGAGGACAGGATTTTGAGAAAATTGAACAGGCTCGCTTGCTGAGTTCTTCAGAATATACCGTTAACACCAAGCTGGGCTATATCTCGTTAAATACAGCATTGAACTCGGATGAGGTGTTGGCTGTAGCCTTCAACTATACGGCTAAAGGCAAAACTTATCAGGTCGGAGAATTCTCAACCGATGGGGTAAACGCCCCAAGTACCCTGGTCGTTAAGCTTCTGAAAGGCACCAACCAAACGCCTAGTTTGCCGACCTGGAAGTTGATGATGAAAAATATTTACAGTTTGAATGCTTATTCGTTAACCAATGAAGACTTCAAGCTGAACGTTTTGTATGAAAACGAAAAAACAGGAACACTGATCAACTACCTACCTGAATCGAATTTACAGGGGAAGATTTTGTTGAACGTTTTGAACCTGGATAACCTGAACTCTCAGCTCGACCTGGGCAGCGACGGTGCTTTCGACTATATTGATGGTGTAACAGTACAGTCTTCATCGGGGCGAATAATTTTCCCCTCAGTGGAGCCCTTCGGCAAATACCTGTCCAACCAAATTACATCCGACACTTACAAAGATAAATACGCTTACCAAAGCCTGTACGATACCCTGCGCACCTATGCCGAGCAGGATGCGGAGCATAACAAATTTGTATTGAAAGGAAGTTACAGCGGATCGTCCAACTCAGAGATTTCGCTTGGAACCATTAACCTGACGCAGGGATCGGTAACAGTTACTGCTGGTGGGATCACCCTAACTGAGGGACTCGATTATACGGTTGATTATACATTGGGACGGGTGAAAATCATCAATCCCACTTATCTGGAATCGGGCACATCGCTTCAAATTTCAACAGAAAGTCAAGATTTATTCTCTGTTCAGCAGAAGACTTTGCTGGGAACACATGCCAACTACGCCTTCTCCGATAATTTCAACCTTGGCGGGACTGTCCTGTACCTAAAGGAACGACCACTGACGCAGAAAGTAATTTACGGGGAAGAACCGGTATCGAATACCATGCTGGGGTTAGACCTGAATTACAATACCGAATCGCAGTTTTTAACCAATTTGGTCGATAAGCTGCCATTCATCAATACCAAGGAGAAATCGACTGTTGCTGTTGAAGCAGAAGTTGCCAAACTGATCGTTGGCAACTCAAAAGTAACCGATGGAACAGTTTATATTGATGACTTCGAGTCGACCAAAACATCCATTGACTTAAAAACACGTTCGGCATGGATGCTGGCAAGTACACCTCAAAATCAGCCATCGATGTTCCCTGAAGGTGATT
Organism: Mangrovibacterium sp.; assembly: GCF_059905295.1. Classification (NCBI taxonomy): domain Bacteria; kingdom Pseudomonadati; phylum Bacteroidota; class Bacteroidia; order Marinilabiliales; family Prolixibacteraceae; genus Mangrovibacterium; species Mangrovibacterium sp. The sequence goes on along the minus strand of NZ_JBZQJF010000106.1, from coordinate 15,696 downwards.
TGGATGACGATTTAGCTTACGGTTATAACCGTGCAAAACTAGCCTGGTACAATATCGATCCGCTATTCCTGAGAAATACTTCGCAAACACCAGCCAATATTAAACAAAACAAGGACGAACAATCGAACCATTTGGTACGTGAGGTTTACCAGCAAGAAATTTATCCGGAAAAAGATACTGAGATCGGAACGCCAACCAACATTTCAGTTCTGAACCTGGCTTATTATCCGAGTGAACGGGGTCCTTACAACTTCGACACCGAACCATCTTCTTATTCAGCGGGTTTGAATTCTGATGGTACTCTGGCTAATCCCGAAAGTCGTTGGGGTGGTATTATGCGCAAGATTACGACAACCGACTTCGAGACAGCCAATATCGAGTACATCGAATTTTGGGTGATGGACCCGTTTGTAAACGACACCACAGGAACAATGGATGGCGGTGATCTTTATTTCGACTTGGGTGAAATTTCCGAAGACGTTCTGAAGGACTCCCGTAAAAGTTTTGAAAATGGCTTGCCCGAGACTGACTTAGTGACCGAAGTTGATACAACAATTTGGGGGCGTGTACCAACAAAAACACAGCTTACCAAAAGCTTCGTTTCCGATGACAACATCATTTACAAACAAGATATTGGCTTTGACGGTTTATCAGACACTGACGAGCAAAGTTTCTTCAGCAGCTACTTAACGGACTTACGCAATGTCATTAACGCCACCACCTACCAGGAATTCTTTAATGACCCGGCTGGTGATGACTACCACTATTACCGAGGTAGCGATTACGACCAGGAGCAATTGGGAATTCTGGATCGTTATAAGCAATTTAACGGACCGGAAGGAAACTCCATTCCGGCATCCTTGTCGCCGGAATCTTATACAACATCAGCTTCAACCTTACCCGATGTTGAGGATGTGAATGCGGACAATACTTTGAATGAATATGAACGCTATTATCAGTATCGCGTCAGCTTGCGACCTGATAACATGCAAGTAGGTCAAAACTATATCTCCGATGTCCGAACAGCTTCGGTAACGATGGCCAACGGAACAACAAGCTCAGTAAAATGGTACCAGTTTAAGGTACCGGTGAAAAAACCGGAAGAAGTTGTTGGCTCGATTTCCGATTTCAGTTCCATTCGATTTATGCGGATGTTTTTGAAGAATTTCGATCAACCGATTGTACTTCGTTTTGCTACTTTGGACCTTGTGCGGGCCGACTGGAGAGTTTACACCAACGACCTGGAAGAGAACAGTAATAACCTTGGCACAAATACCAATTTCTCGGTGTCGGCTGTTAATATTGAAGAGAATAGTGACCGGACTCCCGTGAACTATGTCCTTCCTCCAAAAATCGACCGGGTTATCGACCCGTCGAATGCACAATTGTTGCAACTCAATGAACAGTCCATGACCCTGGATGTGCAAAACCTGGAACAAGGTGATGCCCGTGCAGCTTACAAAAGTATCAACCTGGACTTCCGCCCCTATAAGAGATTAAAACTGGAAGTTCACGCAGAAGCGATTGAAGGCGAAGCGTTAAAGGACGACGATCTGTATTTCTTCATTCGGATGGGATCGGACTACAACGACAACTACTACGAATATGAATTACCGCTGAAGCTGACAGCTCCGGGAGTTTATAACAATAGCCTTGAAACCGACCGCTATTTGGTTTGGCCCGACGAGAACCGCATTGATATCCCCCTTTCGATATTTACCGATACCAAACTTGAGCGAAATTCCGAAATGAGAGCTGCCGGTTCGACTGTTCAGCTAACCGACATATTTGAGCAGGTACACACCGGATATAACGACGACAAAAACCTGATCAAAATTAAAGGTAGCCCCAACCTGGGAAATGTTGCCGTCATGATGATGGGTATTCGCAACAAATCGGGAACCATAACCATGCCTGCCAAATCGATTGATGTTTGGGTGAACGAGCTTCGTTTAACCAACCTGAGCAATTCCGGTGGCTGGGCAGCCAACACCCGCGTATCGACAAAGCTGGCAGATTTGGGAACCGTAACATTTGCCGGAAGCTACCGATCTGCAGGTTTCGGGTCAATTGACAAAAGTGCGTCAGAACGATCAACCGAGGATTTGATGCAATATGATATTTCGTCAAATTTCGACCTGGGACGTTTCTTCCCCGAAAAAGCCAAGGTGAAAGTTCCGCTCTACGTAGGAGTCTCCAAATCGATTAGTAACCCCGAGTACAACCCGCTTGATCCGGACATTACCATGAAGGAAACCTATTCAACCTTAAACACCAAGGCTGAACGGGATTCGGTGAAAAAGCTGGTTCAGGATTACTCGAAACGAACCAGTGTTGTGCTGAATAATGTAAAGGTTGACAAAAGTAGCAAATCCGGGAAACCACGTCTGTGGGATCCAACCAACTTCTCGGCCTCCTTTGCTTTAAACAAACAAAAGGACCGGGATATAAACACCCAATACAGCATTGAAAAAAGTTATCGGTTGGCCTTGAATTACAACTTCAACACCCGCCCAAAACTTTACGAGCCATTCAAGAAGGTGAAATTCCTGCGGGCAAATGCCTTCCGGTTACTTCGCGATTTCAACTTTTATTTAATGCCGACACAAATCTCCTACCGGAATGAATTGTACCGATATTACTACGAAGTGCAGTCGCGTAATATTTCCGATCCGGGAGTAATCATTCCGCTAACTGTCGAAAAAGATTTTCTGTGGCGTAGAAACTTCGACTTAAAATATAACTTGACGCGCTCACTCAAGATCGATTTTTCATCCCAGGGAACGGCACGCATCGATGAGCCCGAAGGACGTATCAACCGTGCCGATGATGACTACCAGATGAAGAAGGACTCGATCCTTCGGAATTTATTCGATCTGGGACGTCCGATTCTTTACCACCACTCTCTGAATGTGACCTATCAGGTCCCGATCAATAAAATTCCGGCTTTCAACTGGGTAACTGCCACCGGAAGATATCAGGCATTATACGACTGGACGGCCGGTTCAATTACCGACGAAACAGTAGAGCTGGGGAACGTGATTGAGAACTCGCGTATTGTGCAAGGAAACGGACAACTGTCGTTAACGAATCTCTACAACAAAGTGAACTTCCTGAAGGAGGTAAACCAGAAGTTTGGAAGCAGTACCCGTTCGGCACGTAGCTCCCGCAGCCGGGTAAACGCTGCATCGAACCGGAACCAGAAAGACAATGATTTCCGAATCAAAGAGGTATCGTACAAGAAAGGTAAGCTGACCATGGAAGCACGCAAACCATTGGTCATTGAGCACAATCTGAAAACAACTGATGTACAGGTAAAAGGGTATAACAAGGATGGTCAGCAAATCAGAGGTGTTACAAAGGTATTGGATGAAAACCGACTAAGCTTTGAAAGCCGAACTGATTTGGATAAAGCACGCATTGAAGTAAGTGGTAAACGCAAAATTGAAAACAGTGTACTGTATAAAGCTAGTCAATATGCTGCACGCACAGCCATGATGGTGAAAAATGTGTCGTTAACTTATACTTCCTCGGATGGTACTTATCTGCCAGGATTTATGCCCGAACCAAGTATTTTTGGCGCAGGACATTATACCCCCGATGCAGCCACATTCGGCAATATTGCATCATCAACGGCTCCGGGACTAGGCTTCCTACTGGGATGGCAAGACGATGCCTTTGCACAAAAAGCAGCTGAAAAAGGATGGATAACAAAGGATACCACCTTGAATGACGCCTACCTGATGACAACGAATAAAGCCTGGACTTTCCGTGCGAATATTGAACCCTTGCCATTCCTATCCATTGACCTGACCGGTTCACACTCCATGTCGGAGAATATGAGTGAATATTACTTGTATGATGCAATTGACGATGTCTTCAACCCGACGAGCCAAACCATCAGCGGTAGTTTTACCATGTCGATCAATACCTTGGGAACAGCCTTTAGCAAAATGGGCGGAGCCGACGTACAACCTCCGAAAGCTTATCAGGATCTGCTCGACAATCGGTATGTCATTGCACAACGACTGGCAGCTCGTCGTATTCCAAATGCATCGGAGGACTATAATCCGGTTGGCGACAATCCGGAAACCGGGTATCCGTATGGTTACGGACCAACTTCGCAGGATGTATTAATCCCGGCATTTATTGCAGCCTACACGGGGCAGTCTGCGGAAAAGGTTTCTCTGCAGCCATTCCCTTCATTAAAATACATGCGTCCAAACTGGCGGGTTACCTACAATGGTGTCGTTTCCAAAATCGGAGGGCTTAAAAAAGTGATGAAGTCAATGAGCCTGAGCCAAACGTATCGTTCAACCTATAATGTGGGCTCTTATGCAACCAACCTGAATTACGACGATCAATTGTATGAAGATGGCTGGAGCTATGTAACCAACAGCTCAGGTAACTTTGTACCTCAATTCGATATTGCTTCCGTGAACATTACCGAGCTTTTCAACCCGTTAATCAATGTTGATATTACCTGGTTAAACGACCTTTCAACGACCTTCCAGATTAATCGTGCCCGAAACCTAAGCCTTAACTTTGCCAACGTACAGTTGACTGAAGTTCGCAGCAATGAAGTTTCAATGGGACTAGGCTATCGTTTCCCGAGAATGGACTTAATCATCAAGTCGAAAAGCGGACAAAAAGCCTACTCAAACGACCTGAACATCAATATCGCTTTAGCATTTGCGAAAAACAAAACAGTGTTGCGCAAACTTTCAGAGGAAGAAAACCAGTTAACCGCAGGACAGAAAAAGGTTACCATCAAAACAACAGCCGACTATATGCTGAGCGATCGTTTCCAGTTGCGACTGTATTACGACAAGGTGGTCAACAACCCATTCACCTCCTCTTCTTTCCCAACTAGAACAACCAGCTTCGGTATGAGTTTCCGTTTCACACTGGCTCAGTAGAGAATGAGTTCCAGGTTTCAGGTTTTAAGTTTCAGATTTTAAAAATCAAATCTGATTGGTTCATCCCGGGAAAAGACTTTGGCTTGTCTTCAAATTAAATGTAATTTTGTGGCCGATTCAGTTGAAAATATGGAGAGAAGAGATATTGAAATTATGGCCCCGGTAGGGTCTTACGAGTCATTGGCTGCAGCTATTCAAGCGGGTGCTGGCTCAGTTTACTTTGGAGTTGAAGGCCTGAATATGCGCTCACGTTCATCCAATAACTTTACCCTGGATGACCTTCGGACCATTGCCGAACGAGCGCATAGCCACGGGGTGAAAAGTTACCTGACTGTCAATACCATCATTTTTGATAACGAGCTGGGAAAACTTCACGAAGTGATTGATGCCGCCAAAGAAGCCGGTATCTCAGCAATTATCGCCAGCGACATTTCGGCCATCATCTATGCCCGCACAATTGGTGTTGAAGTGCACATTTCAACCCAAGTGAATATCACCAATATTGAAGCGGTGAAATTTTACGCGCAATATGCCGATGTAGTTGTGCTGGCGCGCGAGATGGATATGGATAGGGTGAAAGCCATCAGCGACCAGATTCGGGAGCAGGATATTCGCGGCCCTAAAGGACAGCTGGTTCAAATTGAAATGTTTGTACACGGAGCACTTTGCATGGCTGTTTCCGGTAAATGTTACCTGAGTTTGCACGAAATGAACAGCTCGGCAAACCGTGGTAGTTGCATGCAAACCTGTCGCCGCTCATACACAGTTACCGACAACGATACCGGAGCAGAGCTCGAAGTCGACAACGAATATATCATGTCGCCTAAGGATTTGAAAACAATTCATTTCCTGAATAAATTACTCGATGCCGGTGTGTCGGTACTGAAGGTTGAAGGACGGGCGCGGGCTCCGGAATATGTAAAAACGGTTGTTGAATGTTACCACGAAGCTGTTGATGCATACTTCGACGAGGAATTTACCGATGAAAAAATTGCCGACTGGGATAAAAGACTGACAACGGTTTTCAACCGGGGTTTTTGGAATGGGTACTACCTGGGACAGCGTCTGGGTGAATGGAGCAAAAACTACGGCTCGTTAGCAACCGAGCGAAAAATATACATTGGCAAAGGAATGAATTACTTCCCCAACATCGGTGTAGCTGAATTTAAAATGGAAACCGGAAGCCTGAAAGTAGGTGACAAGATTCTGGTAACCGGGCCGAGCTCTGGTGTCATTGAGTCAGTTATTGAAGAAATTCGGGTTGACTTGAAACCAGTAGCTGAAACAAAAAAAGGCGAACTATTCTCGGTAAAACTTCCCGAAAAAATACGCCGATCGGATAAGTTATATAAAATCGTACCGGCCAGCGAAATTAAGCATCGTCAGTAGTCGACAAACGGTCGCTACTCACTGGTAAGAAGAGCTTCTTTCACTTTAATTCTGTGTAATTCTTAAGTTAAGGAAGCTCTTTTACTTTATTAATCTTTCTAAACTTCCTATTTTTGAACAAAAGCCATTCGATATGCGTAAGTTTTTGCTCCCTCTTGTTTTGGTATTGATCGTTATTCTGGGCCTCTCCTGGTATTTTCTGGCCAACCGATCAACTGCTTATTCCGAGAATTCAGCTTTTCAGGCAATACCGGTGCGTACGCCCCTGATTATTGAAGTTCCCGAATTAAGATCCTTGCTGAAAGAGGTTCAGGGAAACGATCCGGTTGTCGAAGAACTACGCACAGCCACCTTTTTGCAGCCGTTTTGGAAAGATATTAATGCGATTGAAGACCTGATGGCCGAAAACGAAAACCTGAGAGATGCCATTCAGTCGAAGTCGGTGCTGGTCGCCTTCAACCCGGAAGGGAAAGAAGAAATCGAAGCATTTTTTGCCATGAGCTTAAATAACCGGGCCGAGCGCGATCAAATGGTCAGCTATTTTAAACAATTACAGCAAGCCGGTAAAGGGAAATTAAGTCAGCGAGAATACGATAGCAACGAGATTTACCAGTTTACCACCACCGAAGGCACCTATACTTTTGCCGAGGCCAAGGGTATTTTCATGTTTAGCAGAAATGAAATTTTCGTAGAAGAAGGTATTCGCCAGGTACGCTCTGAAAACCTCTACAACCTCGACCAATTTAAAAAGCTTTACAGTACAGTCAACAGCAGTTCATCGTGTAATATTTTCGTTAATCATAAGAAGCTTTCAATCCTTCTCGATAAACTTGTGGCACCTGACTTTCGGAAAACAATCCGCCAGTTTGCGAACTTTTCCGATTGGAGCGAGCTGGATGTGAACATGAAGCAGTCGCAGTTCTGGATGAATGGTTTCAGCCAGACCGGAGAAACGTTCGATAACTACCTGAATGTGTTGAAAAACCAGGAAGGCCAGCGCTTTCGTATGGATCGGGTATTATCGGCCAATACCAGCATGTTCATTAATTTCAACCTGGACAACTTCAGCCAATTTCAGAAAGATTATGTGGCTTTCTTAAAAAAACAAGGCGGGAAAGAATTCTACAACCGGGAAACAGCTCTTACCCTTGCTGAAAAAGGAGGTAAAAAAGCACTTATCCCGCTTTTCGAAGAGATTTCGGACAATGACTTTGCCATGGCTTATGGTTCTGTATTGCAAAATGCCCCAACACAAAACCGCTTCTTTATCGCAAAAGTGAAAAGCCAGTCGGCAACCAAAGAAGTATTATTACCAGTATTGGAAAATTTTGCCAAGGCTTCCAAAAAATCATTAGCTGAAACCGAAAGTAAGTACCAGTTACAAAAAGATGTGGTGTACCCTATTTACGAGTTTCCTATTCCCGACCTGGCCAGCCTGCTATTCGGTAAAGTCTTCTCGGCTGTTACCTGTAACTATCTTTGTTTTTACGACAATTACCTGATTTTTTCGGATAACGAAGCTGCGTTAAAGAACTACATCCACGATTTGGTCCTGTCGGCCACCTTAGAAAAAGATATTCACTTTCAGGAGTTTCAGGATGAAATGACGTCTCGTTCAAGTGTTTATTTCTACCTCAACTTTTCGAAAGCCTTCAACCTGGGTCCTTATTATTTAAATGAAGAAGCTTTTGCATCGGTCAAAGGACATGAAGATATGTTCCGCAAGTTCTACGCACTGGGTTGGCAAATTTCGTCCAATTCAGGTGCGTTCCTCAACAACCTGTATCTCCGCTACGATCCGGTTATGAAGGTCGATCCGCAAACGGTTTGGCAAAGCAAGCTGGACACCACAATCTGGATTAAACCTCAAATTGTAACCAACCACAACGATCGTCAAAATAAAGAAGTTATCGTACAGGACAATGCCAATAACCTTTACCTGATTAATAAAGAAGGTGTACGATTATGGAAAGTGAAGCTATCGGAAAAAATATTGGGAGATGTGTACCAGGTTGACTACTACCGGAACGGGAAGTTGCAATACCTTTTCAATACCAAAGATAAGTTGTACTTACTCGATCGAAACGGGAATCACGTTGCTCGTTTCCCTATTAATTTCCGCTCGCCGGCAACAAACGGTGTTGCCATGTTCGATTACGACAACAACCGCGATTACCGTTTTTTTGTAGCTTGCCAAAACAAACAAATTTATTGCTACAACCGCGATGGCCGAATTGTTGAAGGTTGGAAACCGATGAAAACCGACGGTGAAGTGAATAACCCGATCCAGCACGTCCGGATTGAGGGTAAAGATTACATCGTTTGTGCCGATCGCTATAAAACGTACATTTTAGATCGCCAGGGAAATACCAGGGTAAAAACATCCGATAATTTCGAGCGCTCGGGCAACCAGCTTTACCTGGTAAAAGCAGGACAGTTTGCCTTGGCCACAACCGATGTTAAGGGTCTGGTCCACCTCCAATATTTCAATGGGCAATCAAAAACCGTGGACCTTGGCAATTTCAGTAAAGATCACTTCTTTGTTGCTGACGACTTAAACAACGACGGACAATCAGACTTTGTCATCGCCGACGGCAAAGAGCTAACCTGTTATACCGACAAAGGCAAAGACCTGATGGAGCACGAATTCCCAAGTCCGATCAGTAACCGACCAAACATCTATACCTTTACAAACAACACCAAAAAAATTGGCGTCGTATGCCATAGCGAAAACCGGGTTTACCTGGTTAATATGGATGGTAAACTTTATAATGGATTTCCGCTTCAGGGAAATACTGATTTCAGCATTGGCTACATGAGCCGTGCTAATAATTATTTCAATTTGCTAGTTGGCAATGAGGATAACAGCTTTTTCAACTATAAAGTAGAATAGAAACCGGCTGAAATCCATCGAAAGGTTGACAATTTTCTTTCATTTTTCCCTTGAAATAATTTAAGACAAAAGTATCTTATTTAGATTCCTCCCGTAGACCTAATAACCTGCCTAAACAAGGCAAGATAACCAAGCCCCATAGTCACAAAAGTTGAGGAGGATTTAATTATGGGAAGAGTTAAAGTAGTACGTTGTAGTGATGCGGGTATAGACTGTACTTTTGTTGCCCGCTCAGAATCAGAAGAAGATCTGATGAACCAAGTAGCAAAACATGCCCATGAGGTGCATGGTATGGAAATTAATGAAGAACTGGTCCAAAAGGTTAAATCCCTTATTCACGAAGAAGAACAAGTGAGTTAACTAGCAAAAAGCTCTCTTCACAAAAACCTAAAAAAGACTCCGGACAGTTATTCCACACCCCAAACGACCTTCACCCCAACACGTTCTGGAAGTTTTTACGCTAAACACATCATACGGTAATGCCGGAATGATGGATTTGCAAACACATTTTTTCAACCTAAAACTGCAGTAAAATGATAACCACTTTTATAAGGCATTCAGTTAAAGACTTTGCAAGTTGGAAAACAGTTTACGACGATTTTATGCCTGAAGCAAAAGGGAAAGGAGTAGTGGAAGAACATGTATTTCGTGATCCTAATGCTCCCGAACAAGTAATTGTTACCCACGAATTTAATTCGATAAAAGAAGCGAACGATTTCTTCAATTCTACGGAATTGAAGAATGCAATGAAGAACGCGGGTGTAAACAGTACACCTGAGATATGGTTTGGTGAAGATTTCAAACGACCAGTACATTAACCAACTGAAACACAACAGATGAAAGAAACAAGCTCACAGACAATTACAAACCTCAAACAGCACGTTAAGGGGAAAATTGTAATGCCGCAGGACCGGGAATATGATGAGGTTCGACAAATTTGGAATGCCATGATCGACAAAAAACCCAATGTAATCGTGCAATGTGCCAATGCCACTGATGCACAATTGGCCCTCCGATATGCCAAGGAAAATGACCTGGACTTATCGATTCGTGGTGCAGGACATAATATCGCAGGAAATTCGCTGTGCGACGGCGGCTTGGTTGTCGATTTTTCACAGATGAAAAATGTCCGCGTCGATGCAGGCAAGCGGAAAGCCTATGTTGAACCCGGAGCGACCCTGGGCGATGTTGATAAAGCCTGTCAAGCCTATGGTCTGGCCTTTCCTGTGGGTATTAACTCGACAACAGGTATTGCCGGATTAACCCTGGGTGGTGGCTTTGGCTGGTTGTCGCGCAAACACGGAATGACGATTGACAACCTGGCATCGGTTGATATAGTAACAGCGGAAGGGGAAGCCCTGCATGCGAGCTTATCTGAGAACAGCGATTTGTTTTGGGCTGTCCGGGGCGGTGGAGGAAACTTTGGAATTGTCACACAATTCGAATTCGATTTACACTACGTTGGCACCGAGGTGTATTCAGGCTTAGTGGTATTCCCTTATGCACAAGCAAAACAAGTTTTAAACAATTATCGGGAATATATTCTGTCAACACCTGCTGAATTTAATACTTGGGTTGTTATGCGCAAGGCACCACCACTACCCTTTCTCCCGGAAGAAGTACACGGAACAGAGGTTGTAGTAGCTGCTATTTGTTATTTTGGGGATGCCGGGGAAGGCGCAAAGCTGGCAGACCCAATAAGATCTTTTGGTAATCCCATAGGCGAACATCTTGGCATGGCACCTTATACCGACTGGCAGCAAGCTTTCGACCCCCTGTTAACACCGGGATTCCGGAACTATTGGAAGTCCCACAACTTTACCGAGCTACCCGATGGCTTGTTTGATGCCATGATTGATTATGCCGGCAGGATGCCTTCACCTCATTGCGAGATATTTATTGGCCTCGTTGCTGGGAAGATGAATGAAGTACCGGCCAATACTACTGCTTACAGCAGCCGTGATATGAAATTTGTGATGAATGTACACGGCCGGTGGGAAACACCGGAAGAGGATAGCAAATGTATTGGTTGGTCGCGCGATTTTTTCAAAGCCTCGCAACCATATGCTTCTTCCGGAGCCTATGTGAACTTTATGACGGAAGAAGAAGGAGATCGTGTAAAAGCCGCTTATGGTATAAACTATGAGCGACTGGCACAACTAAAAGCCAAATATGATCCGCTAAATACATTCCGAATGAATCAGAATATAAAGCCCTAAAGGGCATGGGTATGTGAAGAGGGAACCAGAATGCCGGAACTAATAAACATGTTCCGGCATTGTTTTAACCTGAACATTTAACAGATCCGAATATGAATGCTGAAGAATTAAGAAGTCTGCAAGCCCCGCTAAAAAAACAATACCGCCAAAAACCGGAAGTTGCTCAAGTTACCTTAAAAGCAAGCTCCAGAATTAGCGATGGAATCAGTTGTAAAGTTGAAACCGGCAAAGCACTGGTGGTCGCCGGCTTGCATCCTGCTACCGGAGGAAATGGAACGCTTGCGTGTTCTGGTGATTTGCTACTCGAAGCATTAACGGCTTGTGCAGGTGTAACGCTTAATGCAGTAGCCACAGCAATTGGCGTTGACCTAAAAGATGCAGTGGTCCGTGCCGAAGGTGACCTGGATTTCCGCGGCACTCTGGGCGTCTCGAAAGATGTTCCGGTTGGATTTTCCAAGATCCGCTTGTTTTTCGACCTGGACACGAATGCAGAACCGGAAAAACTGGATAAACTAATCGAGTTGACCGAGCGATACTGTGTCGTCTATCAAACCCTGAAAAATCCTCCGGTTTTTAAGATTAGCCGGTAAACGTTTCTTCAGCGTATACGACAAAGAGAAAGCCACCTCTGCCAAAGCAATAAGTGGCTTTTCAGTTAAACCCAATGAATATGCTTTATTATTTTGAATTCAGTAATTACTATTCCCCTTCCTGATACGTCAGATTTGTTAGTGCAACAGTGTACATGTCCGGCTTTTCAGAATACTTAATCACATAATCTTTCGCATACCAGCCGCTCATCTCATAAGATGTCGGTTGTGTAATTGGGATTGTAACATCCGGCATACCCAACAAGTAATCACGTGTTATCATAGGTTCCCAGAAAATGAAATGGCCATCGTAGGATCCCCAAATGAAGGTATAAGTAAAGGGAACTCCGTGAAGTTCAGGAGAGCTTACATCCACCCAATGTGCTCCCATCGCAGGAACTAATCCAGGTAGCTCGATGTAATTTTCCGGAACATACATTGCTGCCGGAGCTGGATCCATGTAAGTCGAATCCTTAAACGGAATTGCCATACGGTCTTCGCTGTTCAGGGTATAAAAGTGAAAATCGAAGTGCGGCACATCGTACACATGCGTCGGTTCATGTCCCTTCCAGTTCCAATCAACCAGTGCGTGTGTATAAAAATGATGTCCTTTTGTTTTAGGTAGTTCAAGAGCCATTTGAACATCCTCATCCGGTAAGTCCATTAAGGCCTTGGCAGATAAATTAATACCAACAGCTATCGGATCTCCCATTTTATCAACCTGTACCCAAGCTCTAATAACTCCGTCACCAAGCGGCTGAGTAGGACTGTAGAAGACATTCATATCGGCCTTTTTCAGTTCTAAGGATGCACTCTTCAAAAAAGAACTATCTTCCACGGCATCCTTTTGGCAAGCGGGTAATCCAAACAGAATTACCATTGCTAACATCCATCCTGCAATTTTAAAGAACTTTTCCATAAAAAACGATTTTGATTGACAATGTACGAAGGTACAACCTGGGGATGCCGAAGTCAAGGTTACATGTTATATAAAAGATATTTTGGTCTTATTTTAACAATCTGCGAATCAATACACTATCTTATGGATATTAGAAATTCACAATTGAAGGATATTGAGATAATCGCGTCGCAAAAAATTGACAACAAAGCGATCTTTAACCGCTCCCTGTATCATTCTTTTCAATCCCGTGACTTCCTGTACAATCCAGCGCTAATTTCATACGTCCAGTATACTTGTTGACATTCCTGCGTACAAATTGTTCGTCCTGTGCTCTTTTTCTGACTCCTTATACAAAAATCGCGTACAGCGTCCCTGAATTCATAAAATCGACACGGGAAGACTAAAAATTACGCTGGAAACATTCGGGATGCACAGAAACGATTTGAACTATGTTGGCTAGTCTAAACTGTACGGGCAGAGAAAAAGTGCACGGGGAAAGGCCATGAAGTGCCGGACTAATCTCTGGAAAACCAATTTGAACAAAAGAAACTCTTTACCAACCCCAGCGTAGAACTCAGCAAAGCAAAATTTATTGACAACAGTCTGTCTGAAGACCAGAACCTTTCACCAATGAGAAACGCAATCCTGATTTTATGCATCTTATTCTTTTGTATGGTTCACCGTCATGGTTCGGCTCAGGAACAATTGAAAGTCGAAGGCCGAAGTCAAAGTTTTTACTTAGAATTAGGGGGAGCAGGTATTGGAGTAACCGCAAACTACGAATTTCGTTTTCGAAAAAATCATTTAGATGGTTTGGGCTTTCGTACTGGTGTAGGTGGAATGCATATCTGGCTTATCGGGGATCTTTCTATCACTTCTGTGCCAATTGAAGTAAACTACATTTTTAGTGAAGATCGCAAAGTATCATTCGAACTTGGAGCTAGCTTAACTTACACCCATGTCAAAGAAAACTTTTCCACTCTTTACTCAGGAGGTGGATCAAACACAGAGGATGTGTTCATTAGTTATATCCCTGTCGGGATTCGCCTTCTTTCCCCAGCTAAAGGTTTTATGGCTCGTTTTAACATGGGACCACTATTTAATGTATCCGCCCCTAACCTGTTTGCAGAAGACTCGGTAATACTTATGGTAGGTATTAGTATTGGATATATGTTTTAAGAAAAAAAGCCATCTCCGAAATGGAGATGGCTTTTAAATATCGTTGATTCACCTGGTGACCTAAAGTCATGCGGTGAATTAAAGGAATCAAGTCTTACTCTTCGTGAGCCGCAAGTAAAACCTCAAGGATTTTCTTACCGGCAGCAGCAACGCTGGTACCAGGTCCGAAGATGGCTACAACACCTGCATCGTACAAGTATTGGTAATCTTGAGCTGGAATTACACCACCGGCGATCACCATGATGTCTTCACGACCCAATTTTTTCAGTTCTTCGATAACAGCAGGAACTAATGTTTTGTGACCTGCAGCTAAGGAAGAAACACCCAATACGTGAACATCGTTTTCAACCGCTTGCTTGGCAGCTTCTTCCGGCGTTTGGAACAATGGTCCCATGTCCACGTCGAAACCAAGGTCGGCATAACCTGTTGCTACTACTTTCGCACCACGGTCGTGTCCGTCCTGACCCATTTTAGCGATCATGATACGTGGCTGACGTCCTTCCAACTCAGCAAATTTCTTCGCTAAATCCTGAGCTTCAACGAATGTTGCGTCGTTTTTACTTTCTGATGAATACACTCCTGAAATGGTTCTGATTACAGCTTTATAACGTCCGCAAACTTTTTCGCAGGCGTCTGAAATTTCACCTAATGAAGCACGTTTTTGTGCCGCTTTTACAGAGAGGTCAAGCAAGTTACCTTCGCCGGTTTCAGCGCATTTAGTAATGGCAGCCAATGCTTGTTGTACTTCTTCTTCGTTACGCTCAGCACGCAATTTATTCAAGCGATCGATCTGAGACAAACGAACTTTTGTATTGTCGATTTCGAGGATATCGATTGGATCTTCTTTTTCCAATCGGTATTTGTTAACACCCACGATCGTTTGTGTACCACTGTCGATACGTCCCTGAGCACGTGCTGCAGCTTCTTCGATTCGCATTTTAGGTACACCTGTTTCGATGGCTTTAGCCATACCACCAAGTTTTTCAACTTCTTCGATCAAAGCCCATGCTTTATTGTACAGGTCTTTTGTCAAAGCTTCAACATAATATGAACCTGCCCATGGGTCTACGCCGCGGCAAATTTCAGTTTCTTGTTGAATGTATAACTGAGTGTTACGTGCAATACGTGCTGAGAAATCGGTTGGTAATGCAATCGCTTCGTCAAGTGCGTTGGTGTGCAATGATTGAGTGTGACCCAAAGTAGCAGCCATCGCTTCAATTGCTGTACGGCCAACGTTGTTGAACGGATCTTGTTCTGTCAATGACCAACCTGAAGTTTGCGAGTGCGTACGCAAAGCCATTGATTTTGGATTTTTCGGGTTGAACTGTTTCACTAATTTCGCCCAGATCATACGTGCAGCACGCATTTTGGCAATTTCCATGAAGTGGTTCATACCGATAGCCCAGAAGAATGACAAACGAGGTGCGAAAGCGTCGATGTCGATTCCGGCGTTGATACCGGTACGGATATAGTCCAAACCATCAGCCAGGGTATAAGCCATTTCGATATCGGCTGTTGCACCAGCTTCCTGCATGTGGTAACCCGAGATTGAGATTGAGTTGAACTTCGGCATGTGCTGAGAAGTGAACTCGAAGATATCAGCGAT
>NZ_JBZQJF010000105.1:0-2173 GCF_059905295.1 Mangrovibacterium sp. | reverse complement strand
TGGAAAACAACGTGGCAAGCCGGTTAATGTATCTTACACGGTACCAATTAACTTCGTATTGCAGTAAAGTTAAAAAACAATATTTTTGCACTCCTGTTTCAATATGAAGCAGGAGTTTTTTTTTGAAAAATTATAAGCAATGATAGAAACAGCACCACTAACAGAAAAAGCCGTAATTGTTGGTTTGATCAACCAGGATCAGGACGAAAATCAGGTAAAGGAATACCTTGATGAATTGGAGTTTTTGGCCGATACTGCCGGTGCCGTCGTACTTAAACGTTTTACTCAAAAGCTTGACATCCCGAACAAAGCAACATTTGTTGGCCCAGGGAAACTGGAAGAAATAGGAAACTATATAAAAGTAGTTGAAGCCGACACCGTTATTTTCGACGATGAATTATCGCCAACGCAGCTTCGTAACCTGGAACGTCAGATGGAGTGCAAAATCCTGGACAGAACAAATCTAATTCTTGATATTTTTGCCAAGCGTGCCAAGACTGCCCATGCAAAAACACAAGTAGAACTGGCCCAGTATCAATACCTGTTGCCACGTCTTACCCGAATGTGGACTCACCTTGAACGTCAGCGTGGAGGTATCGGGATGCGTGGTCCGGGTGAAACCCAGATAGAGACCGACCGCAGGATCATCCTTGATAAGATCTCCCGACTTAAAACACAGTTGGTTAAGATTGATAAACAAAAAGCCACACAACGTAAAAACCGTGGTAAACTTGTGCGGGTTGCACTGGTTGGTTATACGAACGTTGGTAAATCCACCATTATGAACATGATGGCCAAATCGGAGGTTTTTGCAGAGAACAAGCTGTTTGCTACACTCGATACAACAGTTCGAAAAGTAGTGATCGGCAACCTGCCATTCCTGCTGGCTGACACTGTTGGATTTATTCGTAAGCTTCCTCACGGTCTGGTAGAGTCGTTCAAATCGACTCTCGACGAGGTGCGCGAAGCCGATGTGTTGCTGCATATTGTGGATATTTCGCATTCGGGATTCGAAGAACAGATTGAAACCGTTGACAGCACCTTAAAAGAAATTGAAGCCGGCGACAAGCCCACCATTTATATCTTTAATAAAATCGATGCCTTTTCGTACGACGAAAAAGACGAAGATGACCTGACACCAAAAACCAAGGCCAACTTCACGCTCGATGAATGGAAAAATTCATGGATGGGTAAACACAATACACCTGCATTATTTATATCTGCTATCGAAAAAGAAAACATCGAAGATTTCAAAGAGAAATTGTACAACGCAGTGAAGGAGATTCACTCGCAGCGTTTCCCTTACAACGATTACCTTTACGATATTAGCTGGGCTGAGGAAGATTAACTCTTTTCACCATTACTAAGGCAAACCGAATACAAATCAGTACGGCGGTCTTTTAAATTACGTACAGCACCAAAAGTATGTAATTCCTTTAGCAGATCCAGGTCAGCATCAGCTACCAGGATCATCTCTGTATTTGCCGTCGCCTCCGCTTTTATTCCGTTTGCCGGGAATGAAAAATCACTGGGAGTAAACACAACCGACTGCGCAAACTGAATATCCATATTCTCAACTTTCGGTAGGTTACCCACCGATCCGGCAATTGCCACGTAGCATTCGTTTTCAATAGCACGGGCACGAGCACAGTAACGAACCCGCGAATAACCGTTTTGAGTATCGGTAAGAAAAGGAACGAAAAGAATGTTCATTCCCTGCTGAGCAAGAATTCGTGGCAATTCCGGGAATTCCACATCGTAGCATATTAATACACCGATAGGTCCGCAATCGGTTTCGAACACCTCAATGGTATCGCCGCCCGTTAAACCCCAGGCTTTGGATTCATCGGGAGTCACATGAATTTTCTCGTAGGTTTCATAAGTCCCGTTTCTCCGGCATAAAAATCCTACGTTATACAATTTCTCATCCTTCAAAAGCGGCATACTTCCGGTAACAATATTTATATTGTACGAAATGGCAAGTTGCATAAACCGCTCCCGGATATCATCAGTGTACTCGGCCAGTTTCCTAATCGCTTTTGCTTCAGTAAGGTGGTTATAATCGGCCATTAAGGGGGCATTAAAGAACTCTGGAAAGAGTACAAAATCGCTTTTGTAGCTGGCTACTGCATCCACAAAATATTCAACCTGCGTAAACAGTTCATCAATGTCT
>NZ_JBZQJF010000104.1:0-3098 GCF_059905295.1 Mangrovibacterium sp. | reverse complement strand
GTTTCGAGTTTCGAGTTTCAAGTTTCGAGTTTCGAGTTTCGAGTTTCGAGTTTCGAGTTTCAAGTGTTCTGCCTGGAGACTGTCCCAAAAGTTGACGTGAAGAAATTCAGACTTACAAATTGAAAGCTCTTGCTGATTTTACCACTCCCAACCTCTCCGGCAGCAGCCAGATGGCTTAAAGTCCCCTTTAGGGGATTTAGGGGTCAGTAGCTTGAATGGACTTACAATTTGAAAGTTTAGGAAAAATTCTTCAGACTTTTTGGACAGCCTCTTTGCCACCAGGTTCCAAGTGTGTGTGTCACCCCGACAACTTCTAAAGACAATGACAACCTGATTTTTGGGAAATCTTTTACCTTCATTCCGGTTGACGATTCCTGGAATTCTGGCTGCTTTGTGCCAAAAAAACCGGCTTGTGGCCGGTTTCCAGAATTGCTTATTATCGCTTAATTTTCAGCTTTTACGTCTTTCTTGTTTTTAGCAGGCTGCGGTGTCGGTGCTTCCTGTTTTCGTGGATCAATCTTATCCAGGAATAGTTGGGAAATTTTCCCTGTTGGAAACGATTCTGTGTCTTCAATGTTAGCACATAAGCTAACAACCAATTTTTGATCGGGGAAGATTGCCAGGAACGAGGTTCCGCCAATAGTTGTACCTTGCTGAATGTATACCGTTCGTCCTTCTCGGTCTTTATAGATCGTCCAACCGAAGCCAAATTCGGTCTCATAACCGTTATTCAGTTTGTTTTGTGTGAAGAAGAGTTTGTAGCTCTCGTCCGAGAAAAATTCTTTCTTCATGAGCTTTTGCCCAAGCTTGTTTAAATCGTTGGCTGTTGACAGGTAGCCATAGGCAGGGGCCACAAAGCGTGAGTCGATTGCAGGGGCATTAACAACCTGAGCAATGAAATTGCGGTAGTAGGGGGCCGCTCTGTTCTCAATAATGTAGGTTGGATTGTCGAGCACGGTCTCCTTTAAGCCCAGGGTGTCGAGCAGCATGTCCTGGACCAGTTTTGAATAGCCCTTTTTGCAAACTGTTTCGGCCAAAATACCCAACATACAGGTGCCATAATCGCTAACGGCAAAATATTCGTTTGGTGGGTAAACCAGGGTATCCTTTTCAGTTGCCTGAATGAACGCTTTTGTGTCCTTCAGCTTGTCTTTATTCAGCAGAAGTGTATTTTTTGTTTCCGGAAATCCTGCCGAATGAGTTCCCAAATTATAAATACTGAAATCGTACTGTTTGGCGGGGTAGTTGGGTACATATTTGCGGAAGGAGTCTTTGACATTCAGCTTGCCTTCTTCCTGTAAACGGGCGATTAGCATCGCTGCAAACATCTGCGAACTTTGACCAATTCGGAATTTTGTTTCCGGATTAACAAAGGCTTTTAATTCGGCGCTTGCATAGCCCAGTCCTTCAGACCAAACGGTTTGCCCGTCGACTGAAACCGAAACCGATGCTCCGTAATCTCCTCCAATTAAAAAAATCCGCAAGGCTTCGCGACCTTGAATAATTTCATTTTTATAATCGGTGTTGAGCACTACGCGTGGATCTATTTGTTTTTTCGAACAGGAAGCCAAACAGAATGCGAGTAATGCGATGGGAAGAACTTTGTAAATTAACAGCTTGGGTATTCTGTAACTTTCTCTTTTCATCGTAGTGGGTTATTGGTTCTAAGATTATTTGTTTGCGGCATCGAAAGTACGAAAAATGTGGCGAAACAGCTCGTGTAGCCTTAAGAAATACCTTCGGTGGAGAAACCGAAAAGTGAGAGTTGAACCTTTGGGAAAAGTAATAACTGGTACACCCGGTTATTGCTACTTCCGGCAGAAAGATAAGCAAGACTAAAGTACCTGGAAATTCCCGGAGAGATCCGATCTTTTGAAACAGATTGGATCTTTAACCGAACCAGAAAAAGACACAACCGCATTGGAAAATAACAGAACCGCTAACGCAAATGGCACAACCGCGCGGTTTTGTGAAAAGTTGGTGCGGTTTTGTGAAAAGCGACAGCGGTTTTGCAAAAAGTGACAGCGGTTGTATCAAAAGTTGATGCGGTTCTGTCATTCGTTAAAGCGGTTATTCAAAAAATAGCTGCGGTTTGAAAAAGAAACTCCCCGAAAATACCGGCTGGTATTGTTCAGGGAGCTCTCTGTATTGGAATCGCCTTTAAAGGCTACTTCTATTTCTACAACGGAATGTTACCGTGTTTACGCGGAAGGTTGGATTTGCGTTTGTTATGCGTCATATCGAGCGCGCTGATGATCTTTTTACGCGTTTCACGCGGGTAGATAATCTCGTCGATATAGCCCAGCGATGCCGCCCGGAATGGGTTGGCAAAGGTGTCGCGGTATGTTTCAACAGCTTTGGCTTTTTCTTCGTCGGTTTTAATGTCGCGACGCAGAATATTGATCGCACCTTCGGGGCCCATTACGGCAATCTCGGCCGTTGGGTAAGCGTAGTTTACATCGGCACCAATGTGCTTGCTCGACATCACATCGTAAGCACCACCGTAAGCTTTACGGGTGATCAGCGTGATTTTAGGTACAGTAGCTTCGGCAAAAGCGTACAACAATTTGGCGCCGTGTTTAATAATTCCGCCAAACTCCTGTTGTGTTCCGGGCAAAAATCCGGGAACGTCAACCAAGGTAACCAAGGGAATGTTGAAGGCATCGCAGAAACGCACAAAACGCGCTGCTTTAGCCGACGAGTTAATATCCAGTACACCAGCATAGCTTGCGGGCTGGTTGGCAACAATACCTACTGAACGGCCTCCAAAACGCGCAAAACCAACAATAATATTGCTAGCGTAGTGGGGTTGTACTTCCATGAAATGTTCATCATCTACAATTTTGTAAATAATGTCTTTCATATCGTAAGGCTTGTTCGGGTCGGCCGGAACAATCGCATCCAGTTCTTCATCTGCCCGGTCGATTGGGTCGGTTGAAGGAATGGCTTCCGGTTCTTCCATATTGTTGAGCGGAATAAAGCTCATCAGCTCGCGAACCATCATCAGGGTTTGTTCTTCGTCGTCACCCGTAAAATGTGTTACACCACTTTTGGTGCTGTGGGTAACGGCACCACCAAGCTCTTCCTGTGTTACGTCT
>NZ_JBZQJF010000103.1:0-20871 GCF_059905295.1 Mangrovibacterium sp. | reverse complement strand
GCATTAAAAACGTGCAAATGAACCACCGGATGCAAAGGCTTGGAGCCATTGTGGCAAACAGACCGTGGAGCACGCCCCAGCACCTTTCCTGTTTCATCCACAATCGGCAGCTGTTCCTCTTGCTCCAGTGCTTTATTTTGTCGTTTTTGCTTCCAGAAAGTGATCAGGAAAACCACACCAAACAAGATATAGAACAAACCACCGGAAATGAAAGCCCAGGCCGCATCTGACAGGTAGAAAGTAGCATAAAACACCAAAGCTGTATGCGCCAGAAAAATCCAGAACATGAGCTTCAGGCTTTGACGCATTTGCTGCATTTGAGCATCGTCAACTGTCATTCCCTTCATGTACCGCTGGCTCATCAACCCAACGATATTTACCCGCGAATAGGCCGAGAATGCTAGGATTGCACACAGGATCAGCTGAACCAATCCGGGCTTCAATTTGAAAAATATCTCGTTATGGAGTATCAGCGAAACGCCACCAAGAGCCAGCAACAGCAAAGTATCGAACAGCACAAATCGTTCGAAACGTTTCTCCTTCACCCAAACCCACAATAATTCGCCAACTCCGATCACCAGAGCGGCAATAAGCCCGGCTTGTGTCCCCCAGAGTTCATCAATCAGGATAAAGGCAAACAAGGGAATAAAGCCCGGCAATAATTGTTTAAAAAGCTTGAGTTGCTGGGGATTCATGGATTACAGCGCTGTTTCGTCGGGGTATATAGCCACCAATTCGATATCGAAAACCAATGGCGTATAGGGTGGAATAATGGAATAGCCAGATGGTCCGTAACCTAAGGAGGAAGGAATAATAAACTTACCGGAAGCCCCTTCATTCAAGTGGTTAACAGCATCGGCAAAACCTTCAATTAAAGAAATATTATCAGGAACATAGCGCCAAATTCCATCCTCCAGAGAAGAAGTTGAATCAAAGATGGTACCATCGGTAAAAGAGGCTGTATAGCTTATGCCGATTGAATCTCCAGGCTGGACATAGTTGCCCGCTCCTTCATTTTCAATATAATAGTAAACTCCGGCAGCCGTTGTGTCGACATCGTATCCTGCGGCAGTCCACTCTTCAATCAGGCTTGTAATCTCTGCAGCCTCGTTTTCAGCCGAATAAGTAACATCGTCTGTGTTATCCTTTCCGCAAGCGACCATCGCCAGTAAGCCGAAGGCCAACCATATATTTCGTAATTTCAGTTGTTTCATTAGTTGTATTCTCCAGATCAATCCAATTTGGTTCTTTTCAATTCAGTTCCGTATTCAGGAAGTAATTTTCGGAATCGTTCAACAACGGCACTCAAGCTGTCGAAGACCTCGCCACCTGCAGCGTTCCGGTGTCCACCACCATTAAAATGAGCCGTTGCAAACTCGTTCACAGCAAACTCTCCTTTCGAACGAAACGAGGCCTTAATCTGGTCATCATTTTCGGTAAAAAAGGCACTAAAGTGGATGTCTTTAATGGACAAAGGCATATTCACAAAGCCTTCGTTATCCCCTTTCTGGTAATTAAACCGGGCTTTAGTTTCTTTCGACAAGTACATCACTGCTGCATGATATTCGGGAAACACTTCCATACATTCACTCAGGCAATAGCCCATCAGTCGCATACGGTCCACCGAATAGTTATCGAATACCCGGCCGTGAATATCTTCCGGATTGACACCCAAAGCCAGCAATTCGCTCACGGTGTTGAAGGTTTGCGGATCAGATACATTGTAATCGAACGAGCCGGTGTCGGTCATGATTCCGCAGAACAAACATTCGGCAGCATCCAAATCGATATACTGCTCGTAACCAATTGCTTTAACCACATGAAATACCAATTCGGCAGTCGATGAATAATCAGGGTAAGAAAGCTCAATATCCGCAAATCCCTGCGGATAGGGATGGTGATCAATCATCACCCGCTTACCTTCGAAATTTTCGACCAGTTCCTTCATCTCTCCAGTCCGCGACAAATGGTTAAAATCAAGACAACAAACCATGGTTGCCTCAGCAATAATCTTTTGTGCTTTCTCACGCGCATTCACATAAACAACGAGCTCTTCGCTACCTTTCATCCATTTCAAAAACTCCGGAAAATGGTTCGGTGAAATCACGACAACCTGTTTGCCTGCATTCTTCAAAATTTGTGCAAATCCGAGCACTGAACCGATGGCATCGCCATCCGGATTAATGTGCGGAACAATAACGATTGGCTCATTTTGCTGGTCGATTGCAGCCTTGAGCTCTTTAATATATTCTGTATTAAAAGGTTTCAAAATATTCTGTTTTTAAGGTTCACAAATATAAAAAATGAAAACCGTCAGGCCTTCAAATGGTTTATTTTTTTATATTTAATGCAATCACGATTATACAAACTAACACATATCAATTATGGCAGGAAATGTAACATTAACCATCATCAAGCCAGGTGCAGTTGAACGTAACCTAATCGGCCCCATCCTGGGGAAAATTAACGAAGCTGGATTTGTAATCAAAGCTTTGAAATATACCAAACTCAAAAAAGAACAAGCCTGTGAGTTTTATGCAGAGCACGAAGGCAAACCTTTTTTTGATGATTTAACCGATTTCATGAGCTCTTCGCCGATTGTTGCGGCCATTTTGGAGAAAGAAAATGCCATTGCCGATTTTCGAAAACTGATCGGTTCAACCGATCCTGTGGAGGCCGACGAAGGCACCATCCGGAAGTTATTTGCGGCATCGAAAACGCATAATGCGGTACATGGTTCCGACAGCGACGCCAGTGCGATTCGTGAAAGTGATTTCTTTTTCTCGCGCGTCGAGCGTTTTTAACTACCGAAAAACAATTTGCTTAATAACTTCAGCACCTGCTTCTTCATTCAGGTGCTTTTTTATTTGTTCGCGCATCATAATCAGCTCATTTTTCAGAATCGGCGAACGCAGCTTAATGAATAATGTTCCGTTGGTAATCCGGATATCTTCGGTGTACGATGCAACAGTTTTCCCCATCAGGCGCTCCCACGAGCTCACAATATCTACCTCCGACAGTTTGGTTTGAAGTTTATTTTGTTCGACATATTGCCTTAAAACTTCGCTTAATTTCTCGGTATTACTCTTTCTCATCTGTTACATCGTTTACTGTTCCGTCAACTACTCTAAAAATTTTAGCATCAGCCTGCACCTCGCGAATAATCTGATCCAGGTGTTCGCGATTGGTATCCGTTATAAAAATCTGTCCGAAATGATCATCGGCCACCAACTTGACAATTTGCTCCACCCTGTTTTTGTCCAGCTTATCGAATATGTCGTCCAACAACAAGATGGGTGTCATCTCTGCCATATTCTTTATAAAATCGAACTGGGCCAACTTTAAAGATACCAGGTAGGTCTTCTTCTGCCCTTGCGAACCGATTTTCTTAATCGGGTAGTCGCCCAGTTTAAAAAGAATGTCATCTTTGTGAATTCCCACGGTTGTATATTGAATCATCCGATCGCGATCCAGATTCTCCCGAAGTTGTTCTGCAAAATCGCCATCGTACAGCTGCGATTGATGCTCCATACCAATTACTTCTTTTCCGGAAGAAATCAACTCGTAGTAATGCTGAAAAATCGGTTGTAACTGCGTAATGTATTCCACCCGCTTGGTGTGAATCTTCTCACCATACAATACCAGCTGATCGCTCCAAACCTCCAGACTTTCCTCGTTAAAAAAGCGCTCGGCAGCAAATTGTTTCAGTAACTTATTGCGTTGAAGCAAAGCCCGGTTGTATCGGATAAGTGCATCCAGGTAGGCCTGATCATATTGCGAGATGATGGCATCCAGAAACTTACGCCGCTCATCGCTCCCACCCATGATCAAATCACTATCCGATGGCGTAACAATAATCAACGGCAGCAAACCAATGTGCTCGGCCAGCTTCCGGTATTCCTTTTTATTTCGTTTGAAAGTCTTTTTCTGTCCTCTTTTCAGTCCGCAATGAATCAGTTCTTCCTGTTCATTTCGCTGGTATTTCCCCTGAATCACAAAAAATTCCTGATCATGCTGAATATTCATCCCGTCAACCGAATTCAGAAAGCTTTTGCAGAACGACAAATAATAGATGGCATCCATCAAATTTGTTTTGCCGGCTCCGTTGTTCCCGATAAAGCAGTTCAAGTCCGAGGAGAACTGTAAATCAGCCTCTTCGATATTTTTAAAATTTAGCAGTGATAAACTTTCGAGGTACATGAATTCAGAATTTTCAGAAGCAAAACTAATAAATAAAGATCAGCATTGCAGGCAGTGAACTTTTATTCTACACAGATGCTCCGCCAGGGACTTAGTACGAAGTATGGTCTTGATTTGGATATCAATCAGATGCACAATAATCCACCTTCAACATGAAAGATGAAACAGCTATTCAGGAAATAACCAACAGCAATGTGTTGATTAATATTAAATTTTATAAAACATTTCTGGTTCTTGTTTTCTAAAAAAGTATATTTTTGCGTCACAATTTTAGAATAATCATACTTAAAATATGGCAACGAACAAAGATCACAAACAGGGTGACAACCTGCAGGAAGTTGAAAATGCGTTAACGAAATCAGAGCAGTTTATTGAAGATAACCAGAAAATTTTAACCATTATAATTGGTGCAATTGTGGTGGTCGTTGCTGGTTACCTGGGTTTCACACGGTTGTATGTTCAACCGAAAGAAAAAGCAGCTCAGAATGAAATGTTCTTTGCGCAACAATACTTCGAGAAAGATTCGTTCAACCTGGCGATCAACGGTGACGGAACAAATCCTGGATTTTTGGATATCATTGAAGATTACGGCTCAACTCCGGCTGCTAATTTATCAAACTACTATGTTGGTATTTCTTACCTTCATTTAGGCCAATATCAAGATGCTTTGGACTATTTGAATGACTTTAGCACTGAAGACCTGGTTTTAGCTCCTGTATTGGAAGGTGCTAAAGGTGATTGCTATGCTGAGCTGAACGAACCGGAAAAGGCACTGAGCGCTTACAAAAGTGCTTACTCTACAAAAAACGACTTTACAACTCCGGTTTATTTACTGAAAGCCGGTCAATTGATGGAAACTCAAGGTTCATATGATGATGCTCTTGATGTTTACAATCAAATTAAAAAAGACTACCCTACTTCAACCGAAGCCCGTACAATTGACAAGTACATCGCTCGCGTTGAAATGGAAATGAAAAAATAAGTTGATCTAAAATATTTTTGAAAATCCCCTCAATGCAGGGGATTTTTTATTTTTGTAAAAAAACAAAAGCAATGGCAACAAAAAATTTATCAGAATACGATTTGGCTTCGGTACCATCTGCGGAGCACATGAAGTTCGGAATTGTAGTAGCTGAATGGAATTACGAAATTACCGGTGCTCTTGCACAAGGCGCAATGGACACTTTAATGAAACACGGAGCCAGCGAGAACAATATTACACTGAAACACGTTCCGGGAACATTTGAATTGCCTTTAGGTGGTCAGTTTCTAGCTGAGTACACCCAAGCCGATGCAATTATACTGATTGGATGCGTTATTCAAGGAGACACCCGCCATTTCGATTTTATTTGTGATGGTGTAACGCAAGGAACAACGGAGTTGAATTTGAAGTACAACAAGCCATTTATCTTTGGTGTTTTAACGACCGACAACGAACAACAGGCACTCGATCGTGCTGGTGGGCGATTAGGCAACAAAGGCGACGAAGCCGCCGTTACCGCCATTAAAATGGTTGCCTTGAAAAACGAACTACAATAATAAAAACAAGGGGCTGCAAAGTCCCTTTTTCATTAACACCAAAAACAACGACGGATGAAAGCCATGCTCTTCGCAGCTGGATTAGGCACCCGCCTAAAGCCATACACCAATGACAAACCTAAGGCACTGGTCGAAATTGGCGAAATAACATTGCTGGAACGATGCATTAACCAGCTCAAGCAAAATGGCATCCGTGAAATTGTCATCAATGTTCATCATTTTGGAAATCAGATCATCGATTTCCTCCAATCCAGGAATAATTTTGGCTTGACAATTCATATTTCAGACGAAAGTGAGGCCCTACTGGATACCGGAGGTGGTCTATTAAAGGCAAAGGCACTCCTTGCCGGAAACGAACCCATCCTACTGATTAACGTTGATGTTTTAACAAACCTGAACTTCACCGAACTTCTCCATTATCATCGGCAAAAGCAGGCACTGGCAACCCTGGTTGTTCGTAATCGCGAAACTTCCCGTTATTTACTATTCAACGAAGGGGTGTTGGTTGGTTGGAAGAATAAAAAAACCGGTGATCTGAAGACATCCCGTCCGGAAGGAATTACAGGTTCTCGGGAGTATGCTTTTAGCGGGATTCACATCATCCAACCGGAACTGCTGAATGAAATTACTGAGACTGGAAAATTCTCGATTATAGAGCTGTATTTACGATTGGCTAAAACATTTAAAATTGCGGCTTATATCGACAGCCAATCCGTTTGGATGGACCTAGGAAAAGTGGAAGAAATGGCTGATGCCGAAAAGCTGGTGAAGAAATTAGAGGACTAAAAAAGCCGCTTCATTGCTGAAACGGCTTAATATCTTTATTAATTATCATTGCCACTGTCACTTGGAGGAGGTCCCATGCGGCGTTCTTTCATACGCTCACTTCGCTCCTTAACAATTTCCTGGTACTTCGTTTTCTGTTCCGGAGTTAGCAAAGCTTCAATCTGTTTGTCTTGCGCTTCCATCCGAGTTTGCATCTCTGCACGCATTTTATCGCGATCCATTTGCTGTCCTTCTTCACGAGCTTTTTGCATTTCTTCGCGACGTTTTTCAAATTCAGCACGTTGTTTTTCCATGTTTTCAGTCAACAAAGCTTTTACTTTGGTTGTCTGCTCATCTGTTAACTTCAACTGCTCTTTCAAGCGATTGGTTTGATTTGCAACCCGTTCTTCCGGGTTCATGCGTTGCGGGCGCTGGCCATTTTCTGTTTTTGATGGTCGCTCACCACTACCACGTTGTGCCTCAGCAACTGTTATTAAGCCAAGGAACAAAACTGCAATTAGGAATAATTTCTTCATAAAATTCATTTTAAAGTTTTATTTGCTTCCTGTATTTGTTTCGATTTGAACTCGCAATAGATTGCGCTTTTAAATCTGATTTTTAAATAAAAGTCGGCATTTTGACTAAACAGCAAGCAGCAGGTTTAATACAGCGTAAGAAAATATGTGTTAAATAATGTAAAACGACGTTCAATTCGTATTTCTGAAGGACATCCTGTTCGAACCAAATTATTGGATCGAATAAGAAACTTGTGGCTAATGAATGGAATCCTTCAGTCGTCTTCAAGCGTCGTATTAAGCGGGGAAAAATTAAGTCGGAGTATTTTCTCGAAAGGAAATTAATCAAACAAATGATTCCGAACAGAACTGCTAAACCCGTTTTCCTCGTTACTCGGGGCTTTCAGGTATCTAGGTTTCAGTTCTTCCGGGCTATTGTCAACCAGGTATGAGATTGAAGTAAAATCAAGTAACTCAAGATCGTTGTAATCATTCCCAATGCTGAATGTTAAGTCATGCGGAATACCATGCAAGTCGCATAAATATTGAATGGCATTACCTTTAGAAACCGATTTGTGAAAGATTTCCATCCAAACATAACCGGTTTCCAGCGGAGAGCTCGCCCTTAAAACTTTGATATCATCAAAATGATTTTCCAATTCCGTTTTAAGCAGGTTGAAATCTTCAGCATGCTCAAAAATGACTAAAAACTGGCAGGCCGTTGAATCAATTTCTTCGGTCTTGGGCAGTAGGCTGGCATATTCATGATGAACTTTATAATACCGCTCAAATTCTTCACAAAGATGCTCACCGCGATAATACCAGCAGTACGAATTTTCCGGAATACCTTTAAAGACATAGAAATTTAACCGCTTGCCAACCAAAACATCAATGATGTGATTGACTGTGGGCTGTTCAATATTTTTCTTGTACAACAGCTCATTGTTCCGGCAATCGAAAATACCAGCACCTGTTGAGAATGCGACATAGTCGAAAGGCGCATGGTCCGGAATAACTTCCTTTACTTTCCGGTAATTGCGTCCGGTTGCAACGACACGGAGGATGCCATGCTCACCTAAAAATTCCAGCATTTCCCAATCCTCTTTGCTAATTGTTTTATCTCTTCGAAGCAAAGTTCCGTCCAGGTCAGTAGCAACTAATCCAATTTTCTTTTTGTAGTCCATAATCTCTCGCTCTCTTTAATCCAACAGCTGATAACTACTTATTTGCACCGGTGCATTCAATGAAGGCAATACCTTTTCAATCAGAATTCCCTCGGCCGGATGTTGATCATGACCAAAGGTTGCCCGCACTCCCATCGATATAAAATGAACAGCACGATCAAGGGCAATTGGCAAACTATCACCCTGCAACAAAGCGCCAACCATCACACTGGCAAAAGCATCGCCGGTACCCGGATAATTCGCAGGTAAATAATCACAGCTCACCCGCCAGTAGCGTGAATCCCCCGCATTATATGCCATCACCGATGTTTTGTTAGGCATGTTCTCTTCCGGCACACTGGTAATAATAACCTGCTGTGGCCCCAGCTCGGCCAAGCGTACGCACCACGATTTTAGCTCGGCGATACTTACCTGAGGATGATACTTTTCACCCAATAAGAAAGCGGCCTCCGTCAAATTCGGAGTAATCACTTCGGCCTTCGCAACAAGTTCTTTCATTTTCTCCACCATCAACGCATCGAAAGCAGAATAGAGCTTTCCGTTATCCCCCAACACCGGGTCAACAACCACCAACTGATCAACAGCTGCAAAATCATTGATAAAGTCTTTCATCATATCAATTTGCCCAACAGCTCCCAGATAACCCGAATAAATCGCATCAAACTGAATATTCAATTCCCGCCAGTGATCAATCATTTGCGGTAGTTCATTGGTCAAATCGCGGCCATTAAATCCGGGAAATGCACTGTGTGACGACAATACAGCCGTAGGCAGCGGGCAAACCTGAATGCCCATCGACGATAATATAGGGATAACAACGGTTAACGAGGCACGACCAAAGCCGCTTAAGTCGTGAATGGCCGCTACACGTTGCAGATGATTTCTCATAACTTAAAATTTCCCTAAAAATACAAAAGTTACTCTGAATCACTCAGGCAGCCCCCAACAAAACGTATTCGGGATACAGAAGAAAAAATCGCCAAAAAGCGGTTCATACCGTTAAGAAACCTTGGTTCACCGAAAAAATGAAGCTTAAATTGCCATTCATGATAGTTTTGTGGTGTAATTTTTATCTTTGTAAGCCTTGAATAAAAACAAACAGGTTTGAAAACACCAGATTCGAGTCAAACCGTTAAAAATAACTATTGATTTTTATGAAGATTGCACTTATCGGATACGGTAAAATGGGAAAAACCATTGAGCAGATCGCGCTCGACCGTGGACATGAAATCGTTTTAAAAATAGACATATCAAACCAGGATGACTTAACTGTTGAGAATTTGAAAAAGGCCGATGTTGCCATTGAATTTACAGTTCCAAAGTCAGCCATTGATAATTACAAGCTTTGTTTTGAAGCCGGAGTTCCTGTTGTCAGCGGAACCACTGGCTGGCTCGATCAAAAAGAATTGGTTTATAATGAGATGGAAGCTAAAAACGGAACCTTCTTTTATGCCTCCAACTTCAGTTTAGGAGTAAACTTATTTTTCGCTTTAAACAAGAAATTAGCTAAGCTCATGACCGGCCGTGAAGGATATGATGTGAGCATGGTTGAAGTTCACCACACCCAAAAATTAGATGCCCCAAGTGGTACAGCCATCTCACTGGCCGAAGATTTATTTGAGAATTACCCGGCAAAAACAAGCTGGACTTTAGATACTCCAACCTCACCGGAACAAATGCATATTGAAGCCCTCAGAGAAGGACAAGTTCCGGGTATTCACCGTATTAAATATGAATCAGAAGTCGATCACATCATGATTGAACATAGCGCTAAAAGTCGCCATGGATTTGCATTTGGTGCTGTTTTAGCTGCCGAATACAGCCACGACAAAAAAGGCTTGTTAACCATGAACGATCTCTTAAACTTATAATTCATGAGAAATATTTTAACCAACAAATGGTTTAAGTTTGCTGTAGTTGGCCTCCTTTACAGCTTATGGGTCATTTGGCTTGAAAATTATTGGTGGTTCATTGGACTGGCTGTCATTTTCGACATGTACGTCACCAAGAAAGTTCACTGGGCTTTCTGGAAAAAGAAAAATCCACCGGGAGGCAAACAAACAAAAGTGATTGAATGGGTCGATGCCATCATTTTTGCGATTATCGCAGCAACCTTCATTCGCACATTCTTTATCGAAGCCTACACGATCCCTACTCCATCCATGGAGAAATCGATGTTGGTTGGTGACTTTCTGTTCGTCAGCAAAACTGCGTACGGTCCCAAAATCCCGAATACGCCACTGTCGTTTCCGTTTGTGCATCATACTTTGCCATTGACGAAAAACACACCTTCCTATTTAACCTGGATCGAAAATGATTATCATCGTATGGCTGGTTTTGGGAAAGTGAAAAACGACGACATTGTTGTTTTCAACTTCCCGGAAGGCGATACAGTTGCCACCAATATGCAAACGCAAAGTTACTATTACCTGATTCGAAACTATGGTCGCGAGCGCGTGTGGACTGATAAACGCACCTTTGGAGATATCATCAGCCGTCCGGTCGATAAACAGGAAAACTATATTAAACGCTGTATTGCAATTCCTGGCGATGTTATCGAAATTAAAGACGGGCAGGTTTATGTCAATGATAAACCACAATCTCCGATTGCCGGCCTTCAGTACGACTATATCGTAACAACCAACGGGGTTGCCATTAATCGAAAAACACTGGAAGACATTGGCATTTCAAGAGCTGATCAACAAGCCTTTAACGGCAATCAGTTCCTTTTTCCGATGACCGATGAGCAAGTCAAAAAGATTGAAAAACTGAGTAATGTAACTTCCGTCAAAAAGGTCAATATGGCTGCCGGAAACTGGGATCACAATATTTTCCCATTCAGCGAAAAATACCCGTGGAATGTTGATAATTTCGGTCCCCTTCAAATTCCGAAGAAAGGGCAAACAGTCGACCTTAATATGGATAACCTTCCGCTTTATAAACGAATTATCCAGACTTACGAAGGCCACGACTTTGCAGTAAAAGACAGCTCCATTTATATTGACGGGAAAGTAGCCACTCAATACACCTTTGGTATGGATTACTATTGGATGATGGGTGACAACCGCCACAACTCTGCCGACTCGCGTTATTGGGGTTTTGTACCCGAAGATCATATTGTTGGGAAAGCAGTCTTTATTTGGTTATCCCTGGACAAAGAGAAAAGTTTCCCTGCAAACATTCGCTGGAAACGCCTCTTCTCATTTGTTCATTGATAAATATTTTAAACGTTAAGCACGAAAGGGTAATCCGCCATTAGGTTGATTATCCTTTTTTTCATTATTTTACGTAAAAAAAATAATCGATGTCTGCAGGAATTATCATTTTACTCTTACTCGCACTGTTATTGGTTATTTTCACGCTACAAAACAGTGTTGTCGTGGACCTCAAGTTGTTATTCTGGCAACTCTCTGATGTTCCGTTAGTTCTTACGCTGGTGGTGTGTGTTATTACCGGTTTTATCATTGCAGCGCTGCTAAACTACCCTAAAATATGGTCGTTAAAAGCGAAAATTAAAGCCTTGCAAAAAGAGCTTAATGAACTACAGGAAAAGCAAGACGAAACTGAAGAGAATCACCCGGAAGGTATTGAAATGAAAGGTGGCTCTGAAAATGATTTATTCAACGCGTAACAATTCATGCAAGATTTCCCAATTCTCCTGAGTACGGCCTACCTTCCTCCGGTACAGTACATCTCCAAGTTTTTAAAAAATCGCCATATTTGGATTGAAGGGCATGAACACTTTGTGAAGCAAACCTATCGCAACCGAGCGGTAATTATGGCTGCAAACGGTCCTGAATCGCTCATTGTTCCGATTGAAAAAGGTAGAAGTCTGAAACAAAAAATTACCGATTTAAAAATATCGTACGATACCAATTGGCAGCATATCCATTGGAATGCCATTGTTTCAGCCTACAACTCAACACCATTTTTTGAAATTCTGGAAGCAGATTTTCGTCCATTCTTCGAAAAACGATACGAGTATTTGTTCGACTTCAACCGGGAGATCCTGGAAACGATATTGGAAATTCTGGATGTCCAGCCCTCAATTTCAACTACAAATGATTTTGAAGCAGTACCCGAGCCTTTTTTGAATTTCAGAGAAGCGATTCACCCTAAAAAGCAGAAAGCACTCCCCGATCCTGAATTTGAGGCTGCTGTTTATACCCAGGTATTCGATGATAAGTTCGGTTTTACACCCAACTTAAGTATTATTGATCTGCTGTTCAATTGTGGTTCGGCTAGCTACGAGATGATTCTTCGTAGTATTCAGCAATAAATAGCCTGTTCGCCTGAATGTAAGAATAAGAGCTACCGGAGAATTTTAGCCTTGAATTCAGCAAGTACATCAGCATGATCAAAGGCCAGTTCCGGCAACTGATCAATCGAAAACCACCTGGCTTCACGGGCATCGTCTCCACCTTGTACAACGGCATTTTCCTGTGCCCAACCGTAAAACACCACAGAAATTGTTCGGCCCCGTGGATCCCGATCAACTTTATCAGCCACTAAAAACTGTGTCAAGCTGCTAATTTCCAAATTGGTTTCTTCGATCAATTCCCGTTGACAAGCATCAGCAAGTCGTTCATCCATTTCAACAAAGCCGCCCGGGAGAGCCCATTTCCCTTGGTAAGGTTCAATACCTCGCTGAATCAACAACAATTGTCTGCTTTCCTTTTTAAGCACAATGGCATCAACTGTTAAAGCCGGACGTGGATATTTGTAGGTATACATGATAACGAGGATAAATTAATTACGGCACAATTCGTTTCATGACGCGCATTTTATGAGAATAGCGTTTTGTATCAACATTGAAAATTCCAAACTGGTCAACATTATCGATTCGCACTTTTCCGGAAGCGTGAATAATCTTATTCTTTTCCCAAATAATTCCAACATGAACAATATTACCTTCTTCATTATCGAAAAAGGCCAGATCTCCGGGTTTTGCTTCATCCACAAAACTCAAGGCTTCGCCCAAATGCACCTGATCTTTAGCATCGCGAGGTAACTTTATGCCTGCCATCTTGTAAATAATCTGAGAAAAACCGGAACAATCGATCCCAAATGGTGACCGCCCACCCCACAAATAAGGGGCGTTGAAGTACATCAAGGCTCGCTGAATCATGAATTTACGCAGTTCATCCGGCTGATGATATGTAAACTTACCAGTCATTTTAAAGATTTCGCGACCAATCGAAAATTCGTGTTTGTAAGGTCTCCAGCAAGGCAAAGAACTCCCTGCCACAATCATAATATTTTGTTCCTCTTCAATCGGAATGAGGTTAAAAATATCGGTACTAACGGCAACCGGAGACTTTTCAATTTTTTCATAGGTGCGTTCCGGAATTGATGTAATCATTTTTTGATCAACCCAACCTTCGTAACCATCATAAGCCAAAACCACACGGCACCATCCCATCATTTGCTCATGCACTTCGAAATGTTCCCCAAACAGAATCTGCGAGATCATTTCACTTCGCTCTGATGGTTCTTTCCTGACCGGAATAATGCTTAAACCCGAAACTCCGTAATACATCTATTAATTACTATTTTACAAAAAAACAACACCTTTTCTCAAGCTTCTACGCTACAGAATTCAAGAGAAGTGAGTCATTTCATCAAAGAAATTATTATTTTTAGTTCTCAAAGATAACAACTACTCGCGTAGTTTTAACCGCCACTCTGGACTATAAATAGGTATTTATGAAAAAGTTATTAACCCGCCTCGGTAGATATTATAATGTATTTTTCATTGCCCTTCTTTTTTCGGCAACGATATTTATGCTGTTTCTAATCGTCCCTGGCGAAAGCCGTTTTCGCTACGAATTCCAGAAAAATGCTCCATGGCGACACGAAACCCTGATTGCACCATTCAATTTTGCCATTTATAAGCCCGATGAAGTTGTTAAAACCGAGCGGGATTCAGTAAAAGCTCAATTTATTCCATACTATCTAAAAGACAGTCTGGTAAATATCCAACAATGCAAAAATCTGGAAATTGAACTCAATAGCTTAAGTGGCGAAATAGAAGGACTAAACCAACAAAACAAGCAAACCATTGTAAATACCTTAGCACGCATATATGATGCCGGAGTGATTTCTCAATCGCCGGAAACCCACCCAATGTTAAAGGACAAAAGTGAAATTTTCGTTGTCCAGGATAAAATAATCACCGAAGTGATGCTCGACTCTATCTACTCACTCAAAACGGCATTCCAAACCTTGAGTGACACCGTAAAGTCAATATTAAAAGATAATTATAACCAGCTAAATCAAAATGCAAACTTGGCTGATTATATACAGGCGAACCTGAACTACGGCGAAGAATACAATTTACAGGAATTAAACAAAGCCTTAGATGCCGTTTCGGAGACTCAGGGAATGGTGCAGGCCGGCGAACGGATAATCTTTAAAGGAGACATTATAACGCCGGATAAATTCATGATTTTGAACTCATTGAAAAAAAGCTACGAAACCAAACAAGGACAAAACATTGACCGATACATGCTAATTATTGGCAAGTTGATTATCATTCTGGCGTGTATCCTCATTTTGATTCTTTACCTGGCTTATTTTCGAAACGAGATTTTCAAGGAAAAAAGACATTTGACCTTCATTTTGATGATGATTGTACTAATGACTTTCACATTCCGGTTTATTCTGCAACATGATTTTATTAACGTATATGTCGTCCCATTCGCAATCTTACCCATTCTGCTTCGAATCTTTTTCGACTCAAGGACTGCCATATTTTCGTTGTTAGTAACCTCTCTGCTAATTGGTTATTTTGCTCCCAACAACTACGAGTTCATCTTTCTAAACCTGATTGCCGGTTTTATCGCAGTCTTCAGTCTCGACAAGCTACACCGTCGATCTCACCTGGTTTTTACGGCTTTATGGGTCTTTATTACTTATAGTGTACTCTTTATCGCCCTCTCGATGATCCAGGAAGGAAACTTTGATGCGATCCGTTGGAACGATTTGGAATGGTTTGCCGGTAATGCCATGTTAATCCTGCTGGCTTACCCGCTGATTTATATTTTCGAAAAATTATTTGGTTTCGTATCCGATGTTACTCTAATTGAACTTTCTAATACCAACCAACCGCTATTGCGAAAACTATCTGAAGAAGCTCCGGGAACATTTCAACACTCGTTGCAGATTGCCAGCCTTGCAGAAGCAGTCATCCACCGGATTGGCGGTAACCCTTTTTTAGCTTATGCCGGAGCTCTCTACCACGATATTGGCAAAACCAATCAGCCGGTTTACTTCATAGAGAATCAATCAGCAGGTATGAGCCCACACAACACGATGGATTACAAAGAAAGTGCCCGTGTGATTATCGATCATGTTACTTACGGTGAAAAGCTGGCTCGTCGTCATAAGTTACCGGAGATATTGATTGATTTTATTACAACCCATCACGGTACGATGCAAGCGAAGTATTTCTATACCTTGTACAAGAATGAACACCCAGAGGTAGCTGCTGACCCCAAAGATTTTACTTATCCCGGACCACGGCCACAAAATAAAGAAACTTCCGTCGTCATGATTATTGATGGTATTGAAGCAGCAACACGAGCTCTGAAAGAGAAAAACAGAGATACAATTCGTGAGGTAATTGAGAAAATGGTTCAGCAAAAAATTGATGACGGCCAATTGGATAATGCTGCTTTAACTCTTCGGGATATTACAATTATTAAAGATACGCTACTCGAGAAATTGATGAATGTCTACCACGTTCGAATTGAGTATCCAAAGGAAAAATAATAATCAGGAAAAGAAAAGCACTCTGTTCGGAGTGCTTTTCTTTTCCCAACTTAAACTAAGCAATCTTTTCGTAAACGACTTTCAGTATTTCCTGTTCTTTTACTTCGGCCTTATAGAATAATTCTTCGGCCCGATGCTTAAAGCTTGCCGATAATACCGGATCGTTTAATTCTTTGAGATTAATCAAAACATTTAAATAGGCTCCATGAACGGCAGTGCGACCACAGAGTGCACCAACACCGGCATCCGAAACAGAATTGGGATTTCCATGTTCGGCCATCTCTCCAATTACCGACAAGGAGTTCAAGGCTGCTTCCATGACAGCCAAGGGAGTTTCAATCGCTGCAATCGTTGCTTTTTTGATTGCTTCAATTCTTGCTGATTTTTCTGCATCGGAAGACTTCGGGAGACCATAAGCATTCATAATCCGGTTGAAAGCCTTCGTATCCTCATCAACCAATTGTAGCAATTTAACTTGATGTGTTTTAGCCTGATCTGCCCATTGGGAGAACTCATCCCATCGATTATCCCAGCCACGTTTATGTGCCGACAAATTAGCAACCATACCTCCCAAGGCAGCTCCCAAAGCTCCAACATAGGCTGAAACTGAACCACCACCCGGTGCCGCAGACTCTGATGCAGCCTCATTCATAAAATCGGTCAGGCTTTTTCCACGCAGTAAGCTTGTGTGATCTTCCAACAAATATTCGATAATTCGCTCTTGTGGATTAAACGGAGCCAGCTCATCCAGTCCCATCGATTTAATCGCTATTTTGATGATCTCATCGTCCGATACACCGATTGAACGATGTTGCTTTCGCAGAAAATATTTCCCGGCTTCCAACAGGGCATTCAAGGGGATTAAGCCAACCAACTCGGAACCGGTAACACGCATTCCCCGATCATGAGTACTTTTACAAACCGCTTCGAAAGCTTTATGAATCGGGGTGACGGTAATATCGGTCAGGTTCATCGAAATTTGGGCAATACCGTACTCTTCAATATACCAGCCTATAGCTCTTACTTTTTGTAAGCTTCCGGGAATACGTACCGGTACTCCTTGCTTATCTTTGACAATCTTACCGGTAATCGGATCACCTTCGCGCAATACACGGCCTGATTCACGAACATCGAAAGCAATTGCATTAGCTCGCCGAACCGATGTAGTATTGAGGTTTATATTATAAGCAATTAAAAAATTACGGGCACTTACGGCTGTTGCTCCAGCCTGCTCATTCAGTTCGAGAGGGCCAAAATCCGGTTTTCCCTGCGGATCTTTCAATTTTTGAGCTAAGCCCTCATATTCTCCGGAGCGACAATAAGCCAAACTTTTACGCTCCTTACTGAAAGCAGCAAACTCATAGCAATACACATGAATAGCCAACTCGTCGCCAATACGCTGAGCTAACTTTCGAGCGTAAACAACGGTCTCTTCCATCGTAATATTGGCAACCGGGACCAAGGGGCAGACATCAGTAGCCCCGAAGCGAGGGTGCTCACCATGATGTTTTCGCATATCAATCACTTCAGAAGCTGTTTTCACAGCTCGAAAAGCCGCTTCCACAACTGCATCCGGAGACCCAACAAAGGTGACAACGGTCCGGTTGGTTGCTTTACCCGGATCTACATTTAACAGCCGGATACCTTCAACACTCTCAATAGCATTAGTTATCTGCTTAATAACAAGTAGATTTTGCCCTTCACTAAAATTAGGAACACATTCAATCAACTGGTTCATAAACAATCTTGCTTAAATAATTTGTCCGTCCAAAATCACTGTTTCAATTAAGTTTCCGGCATAATGATACGGGATACTGCTATAGCCCGGTATTTCTTTCGTAATAAACAGATTTCCAAGTTTCCCTTTGCAGATACTGCCACAAATACCATCAACCCCCATTGCATAGGCACTATTTATCGTCGTTGCATTGATAGCTTCTTCGGGTGTCATTCTGTATTTTATGCAGCCCATAGCTACCATAAAGTTCATATTTCCCGATGGTGAAGAGCCCGGGTTGTAATCCGATGCCAGTGCAACAGGCAAACCTGCTTCAATCATATCTCGAACAGGCGAATAAGGCAGATTTAAAAAGAATGCAGCTCCGGGCAGCACTGTTGGCATTGTTTCGGTACCTTTGAGAGCTTCAATTTCGTCGGGTCCCACATGCTCCAAATGATCAACTGAAAGAGCATTATATTTTACACCAACTTGTACTCCTCCGGTTAAACCTAACTCATTAGCATGCACTTTGGGCCTAAGCCCGTGCTTCAACCCGGCCATCAATATTTGCTCCGCTTCCATAGGAGTAAAAAATCCCTGATCACAAAACACATCAATATAGTCAGCCAATTCTTCGGCTGCAATTACAGGTAACATTTCGTGAATGATTTGCTCAATATACTTTTGTCGGTCATCTTTAAACTTTCCGGGCATTGCATGTGCACCCAAAAAGGTCGATTTAACAACCATGGGACTGTCTTTTTTAAGGCGTCGAATTACACGGAGCATCTTTAACTCCGACTCAGTGCTCAAACCATAGCCACTTTTGATTTCCACAGCACCGGTTCCCTGCATCGCAATCTCATGTAAACGACGCATAGCAGCGTCATAAAGATCCTCTTCCGAGCATTCTGCCATTGCGCTTGCACTATTTAAGATTCCTCCTCCCCGTTTAGCAATTTCTTCATAACTCAGTCCATTTATCCGGTCTACGAACTCTTGCTCTCTGGATGCTGCATAAACCAAATGCGTGTGCGAATCGCAATAGGAAGGCATAACAATCCTGTTTGTACAATCCAACTCAACCAGCACATCATTATCCAGTTTTTCATCATTCAGATCTTTCATTGGTCCAAAACCCTCGATTATACCATCCCGCATAACCAGGTAAGCATTATTTAACACCGATAACGATGCCATTTGCTTTCCCGACTTAAAGCGAACGTTACAATCTGCAACCTGAACCAATTCCCTAATGTTCTCGAGTACGATTCTCATAGATGTAATTATTATACTACAATTTAAAAAAACAATTGAGATAATTTAGATGCTAAATATCATATCAGGAAAATCTCTTTAACAAGACAAAAGATTATTATATAATTGTCTCATTATTAATTTAATTCAAAGGGATATTTACCCAATCACCCCACAAAAACGATCACTTTCCTAACTCCCATTAATCTATCTACACTTTAATAATCAAAAAGTTACTATTAAACACCATTCAGTTAAGGTAACAGTGCATTTTTTAAAAAAAATTGTAAAAAGTGAAAAGCTATATTTTTTTTATTCATTTTTACAGCAGGATTCGATCGCTTTTATGAAGCCATGAGAAAGCGAAAGAGTTTAAGAGTTTCAGATACGGAAAACAAACATGCTAAAACAAACCATTAAGGTTACACACGCGCTTATCTTGCTGTGTTTTATCATTTTAACACATGCAACTTTGGCATACGGTCAGCAAAAAATGTTGACTGGATCGGTTACTGATCTAGAGACGGGAGAACCAATTCCGTTTGTCAATATCATCATCAAACATACCACGACTGGTACTACGACTGACACTTTGGGAAATTTCACATTAAAATTCCCGGCATTAACCGACACGTTATATTTCACGGCAATTGGCTACAACCCGATTAATAAGTTGCTCCCCAGAGAGGACATGCACAGTATTTCAGTCGTAATGAAACCTGAAACTTTCGATATATCTGAAGTTCAGGTTGCCCCCGATGAAGGTCCTATGCGCAAATTATTCCGCCACATTATGGATCGTAAAAAGGAAAACAACCCGGATCAGTATAACAAGTATTCGTACAAAAAATACTCTCAGTGGGAATATCAAATCAATAACCTTGGCGATAAGATTCTCGATTCAAAAGCGTTCAGAAAAAATAGCAATGTCATAAAAACCGGGAAAGACAGTACCAAGTACCTCCCACTCTATTTCTCAGAACAGCTGGTATTTAATGAAATTCAAAAGGATCCGGCAAAAAAGAAATCGACTGTTTTAGCCGATCGAACAAACGGAGTAGGTATTCTCAATAACCTGGAAATTTCAGGCTATACCAGTGCTTTGGATATGGAGGTGAACTTCTATGACAACTTCATCAATATCTTCACTCAAAACTTTGTAAGTCCGCTGGCCGAAAACGGGTGGTACTATTACAAATATTTTCTGGCCGATAGTTCCAAAGTTGATGGGGTCATGCACTATCGTGTGCACTTTCAACCACGTCGGGCTGGTGAAAATACATTTAAAGGGTATTTTATAACGGAAAACAAATACTATTCAATCGTTGAAATTGATGGTGATCTTTCCTCCACAAGCAACTTAAACTTTTTGAAGCGCCTTCACTTAAACAGCGAATATTATTTTGTGAATGACTCGACGCCATTTTATAAGCGTAACCAGATTGATGCTGTTTTTGACTACATACCCTTTAAAACACCGAAAAAGGATACCAAGCGCGTTTCACTGTTTTATACACAAAACGCAACAATTGAAGATGTTGTCATTAATCCGCCGGAAGAGATAAAACTAAGCGCACCGAAAGCAAAATATGAAACAGTAAAGCTTCCCGACGCTTTAGACCGGGATTCAACCTACTGGGCCAAGCATCGACTGGCTCCGCTAACCGACAAACAGATCGCCGCGACACAGGTTATCGATTCAATAAGCAACATAAAGCAAATCAACATCTTAAATAACCTTGCCCGCATGTCGATGACCAGTTATTACGATCTGGGGAAATTTGAAATCGGACCATTCACCAGCTTTTATAACACCAATAAGGTTGAAGGGAATAAAATCTTCATGGGAGCCCGAACAAGTGAAGAAATCAGCAAAAATTTCATGGTTTGGGCCGGGCTGGGTTATAGTACCCGCATT
>NZ_JBZQJF010000102.1:0-11881 GCF_059905295.1 Mangrovibacterium sp. | reverse complement strand
GAACTCCGGCCGGCTTTCCACCCGCTGTTTCTACCGAAGGGGTAATCTCCACTTCGGTATTATCTTCCGTAGCAATAATCAGAAATTCGCTGTTGCGCCCGTTATAGTAGTTACCGTAAAGGTCTTCACTAACATGTGGTTCATAACACATGGCGTAGTAGTCCTGACCGATGGATTCTATCGGATAAATAACAGCTACATCAGATGATTGGTTATCCCAGTTTAAGGCATAAACATTGACAGGACTGTCTGAAACCAAATGAATCCCTTTATCTTGAATAGTCTCAGATCCCAATGCCTCCAATATAAGCCATGAAATATCAACTGGCGTCGAAGAATCAGCCGCAACAGAGAAATTACCAAGAGAAATTTCGGAAGGACCATAAGTAACGGAGAAATTGGCATCGTAACTGGATGTAACAGTCAGTTGCAATTTATGCCCATTTGGATTATAATTCCGTCCCTCCATAAAGCCAAACCAAAATTCGGATCCTTCGGTGGAACGTATACAACCTTCGTGATCTTGAGCAAAAAGACTGAAGAAGCTAAAAACGATAAAAAGCGCCAACAAGAGTTTTTTCACGGTCATTCGGATTTCTGCTTTTAAAGCTAACGAAAAACCACCAAAAACATTTTACCTGGCCTTTCATTTTAAAAACATAGAAA
Organism: Mangrovibacterium sp.; assembly: GCF_059905295.1. NCBI lineage: Bacteria > Pseudomonadati > Bacteroidota > Bacteroidia > Marinilabiliales > Prolixibacteraceae > Mangrovibacterium > Mangrovibacterium sp. The sequence continues at coordinate 11,215 of NZ_JBZQJF010000102.1, read as the reverse complement.
ATGCCAACAGTCTTATTTACTGCTGAAATACCGACGAAACAAAACTTTCTTCAAATCGCGGAAAATAATCTGGTGAGCAATGACTTCGATTTGATTGTAATGCGGAAAATCAACGCTGGTTTGATCAATGTCGCGCTGGCTAATATCCACCTGGTACAAAATAGACATTAGCAGGTCGGCATTCGAATTCATCAGCCGATCAATTTGAGCAACCAGCTGGCGATGCAGTTTTTCATAGGCATCATCAATGGATCCGGAATATTCAATTTCAACCCCAAACAGGCCAAAGTCCTTCATAATTTGGGCAATGGTATCCAGGATAATATCCTCACGATTCAGAAAAACATCCACATTCCCGGGCTTTATATTCGGTAGATCTCGCATGACTGATGATTTTCGGACAAGGTAGGGAATTTTTGTCGGGAAACTGAGGCAAAACACTTTAACAATGCTTAACGAAACTTTTACGGTGCTTAACTAACCAGGGCAATTTCAGAACGTTTAAAATAAAAGCAAACGTTAAATCATAAAGGCATGTTAGAACAAATTGGAACATTCGAAAATAACGTATTAGCCGTTGAAGTCATTGACAGCTTTACCGAAACAGATGAAAAGATTTGTGAGAAGTTTTTCAATGAAAAGCTTGAAAAGGGTTTTAAACAGGTAAACGTCTTGGTAAAGCTGGATGAGATGAAAATCAGCCATATTCAAACCAAAGCCTTTATGGAAGATGTCCTTTGGGCTTTGCGCAACTACAAAAGTATTGGTCATTTGGCCATCGTTGCCCATTCAAATATTTTAAAGGCCCTCGTCCCCATCGACAACCTGTTTTTTCAACGGGCCAAAGAAGGCCGTATGGAGCGTTATTTCGACGTTTCGCAGATGGATGAGGCAATCACATTCGTTAGTTCGGATAATTAAAAAAACGAAACAGGGGATCATGGTGATGGCTTTTCACCACGATCCCTGGTTTAGTTGACAAAACCCGGATTATATTTCCTGTCTTGATGAGTTCCTCCAGCTATTCATGAACATATTTTAAGCCGAAGGAAATTATATTGGCTTTTAACCCATCGCTACGCATATAGTGGCTATAACGCAGGTTAAAATTCTTCAATCCAAAATGGAACATCTTGTTTTTAGGGAAAATGTTCGTATAACTCAGCCCTAAACCAAATTGATTACTGTGAAAACCGGACAAATCATAGTCGGAGGTGTAATATTCTTCGGTTGACAAGTGCGTTTCATAGGGTGCAAAATAGTCGGCAGCGGTTTGCCAGTAATACCGGTAATTGGGAATCAAACTGAAACTAGGTGAAAAACTGATTGGCAACTCCACACTCCCCGTATGTGAGGTAATACCCCAATCGTCGGTATAAAAGCGGTAATAAGTTCGCAGTTTAAATGTTTCATTAATGTAATAATTGATCCGTGTTCCGAATGGCAGTTTAAACCGGGTACCCGGTAAATGTTCCGTATCATCAGCAAGCTGGTAAACACCCTTATTTTGCCGGGTCGTGTAATTCGATATATAACTGGCCGTTCCGATGTAATAATTGGGCAAATCAGCAAAATAGATCCGGTGATACGGGGTTGAAAGTAAGCCCTCCTGATAAATCAGATCAAAGAAAAAGGAGGCCTGCAGACGCTTTGTGAATATCTGCGAGAAACTCACTGAAGCCGAGTAGGAATTCCGCTTCTTATGCTGCCAGACCGAAAACCGACTGGGTAAATAATCGGATGTTTCATCGCCGTTGGCATCAATCACTGTTACTCCTTCAAAGTATCCGGAACTAAGAAAATCGGAGCCATAATCGCTGTATTCATGCAGTTCAGTCGGATAAATCGGCTTCCATTTATCCAGGTAAATGTTCGTCTTCAAACTAATTTCAGAGTCCTTCCCGTTGAATAACCGGACGGCACTTCCTCCAAAGCCAAATGAATGATAATCATATTCTTTTGTTGCGGCTAAATGTGCTCCAAGTATCCAGTTCCGATCATCTGAGCTATGACTGTAATCCAGGCTCAGACTTTTCAACATATCTTTCCTTGAGGCTCCAGTAGTAGCTTGCCATGGAGTTCCGGTCACTGTTTTTGTTGTCGTTGCCGATGAAGAAGTACTACTGGTCGAAGTTGTGACATTGCCCGGTCCACCACCACTTGAGGCACCGGTTCGGGAACCACTGCTACTTGAGCCACTGCTACTCGTCGTTCCGGACGAATAACTTGTTGAAGCCCCCGTAGAACTATTGAATGGATTAATATTACTTGACGAGGCAGAAGTGTAAGCCGACAAGCCTGCGTCAATCGTCAGCACATCATCATCATTTACCGGAACAGTAATGACAATTGTTGGTGTTGCATCTGAAAGTGACTCATCGCCAACTCCACCATTCACGGCTGCATGATCTCCTTCCTGATGATAAAAGCTCATCAGCAATTCAACTTCTGGTGTTTCCAACACCCGTTTTTTATACGAATCTTTTTGATCAGTACTCGTTTGTGCCCGGGTAACAAGACCCGAGAAAATAAAAAATATCAATACAAGCTTCCTCATAATATATCAATTACATCCACATCCACCACCTGATTTACCACCATTTGCTCCTGCTGCAGCCTCCCGATACACCTGAAAGTTCAATTCAAAACGCTGGTCTGATGAAGCTCCCAATTTCATATTTGGGTCGTTGACATAGACCTTTTCATATTCTTTCACCGTCTTGCAAGCACTGAACAACAGCATCACGACTCCTAAAAAGATTAGCTTTTTCATTCTTCTCCTGTTTTTCGTTCAATATTTTTGGAATAATAGATTTTACCCTGATCATCGACAAGAACACATTCGATGCCCTGAAGCTGGTTAACCATGTCCAGGCCAGCATCAATCCCCATCACAAATACCGATGTTGCCAGGGCATCAGCGAGTTCGGCTTTCGGGGCAAAAATGCTTACGCTGGCAAGGCCACGGGCAGGCCAACCGGTTCGCGGATCAATAATATGGGTATAGCGCTTCCCGTTCAGGATGACAAATTTCTCATAGTCGCCCGAGGTAACTACAGCTCTATTTTCAATTGGGAACCATGAGAATACATGATTCTTATTGATGGGGTTTGTGATACCAACCATCCATTGTTTACCATCGGGCCTTGTACCCCAGCAGTTCAGGTCACCGGAGGCATTAATCATTCCGGCTACAACCCCCTCTTTCATCAGCAGATCTTTAGCCCGGTCGGCCGAGTAGCCTTTGCCGATCGCACCAAACCCGATTTTCATTCCGGGAAGTCGTAAAAAGACCGTTGACTTCTCCTTGTCGAGAATAATATTTTGGTATCCTACCTTGGCCACTGACTGCTGAATAACTGCTTCATCGGGAACCTCCTGCATTCCACCATCGAACTTCCAGATTTTGTCCATGGCGGCATAAGAAATATCAAAAGCCCCTTCGGTTACCTTAGAAATTTGGATGGCCCGCTCAATCAAGCCCATTAATTCCGGCGATACTTTCACCGGGGCAATGCCTGCATTCCGGTTAATCGCTGATGTTTGCGAGTTGGCATCCCACGAAGAAATGATCTTTTCAATCCGACTGATCTCCTGTACTGCATCGTCGATATAACGATCGCCTTCAGCCTTATTTTGAGCGACAACAGTAATCTCGTAGTAGGATCCCATGAGCATTGTTGGTCGCATAAACACCTCCTGTGAAAATGCATTCACAGAAAGGAAAAGCAGAATAACAAAGGAAACGAGTCTCATAACTTGGAATGTTCCAAAGTAGCCAACTGACTGATGTATTCTGCCGGGCTAACGTTTTTATAACCGGTATTTCCAAGAACCTTCCCGTTTTGATCTAAAATAACGACTAAAGGGAAGTAACCATTGGGGTTGTACTGCTCAGCCAGCTCGTCGTTGTAGGCTTGCTGAGCCTCACTTAGCTTATTCTTTTTCTGCTTGGGGAAATCGGCCCTGAGAAGCACAAAATGATCCTTTGAAAATGTCTTAAATTCATCCGATTCCAGAATGTAACGTTCCAGTTTCATACATGGAATACACCAATCTGAACCGGAAAAGACCAACAGAATATTTTTACCTTCTTTTGTTGCCTTGGCTTCCGCCTGATCGAGTTTAGTCACCCAATTCTGTGAAAATCCCTGAACTGAGATGATCACAAACACCAACATCCAAAATGCTCGTTTTTTCATATCCAATAAAATCTGATTTAACTAGTCCTGTTCTTTTATACCCGGCAGCTCGCATGCAATCGTGTTCCCGGGATTTTACTGTATATCCTGAAAAGAAGGGACTTACCCTACCATGGATCTGAAAAAAAGAAGGATTTCAACCAAAATTTTAGGACTTAGGAGGAAGAAATAAAAACATTAGTTCGTATTAACTAGCCAGTTTCCCTATAAAAGCAAAAGATCCAACCTGCAAAAACAGATTGGATCTTTTGGTATGCTGATTTTTCGTCAAGTGCTTACAAGACAGCCTCAACAATTTTCCGGGCATTGTCCGACACGCCCATGGTGTACAAATGCAAACTAGGCACTTTTTTGGCCACCAATTCCTTTGACTGCTGAATGGCCCATTCTGTTCCGACTAATCGCACGTCATCGTTATTTTTACACTTCTTCAGCTCGTTTACCAAGTCCTGAGGCAGGTCAATGCTGAAAATCTTCGGAAGAATCGTCAAATGACGCAAGTTGCTGATTGGTTTTATTCCCGGAATAATCGGGATGGTAATACCAGCCGCACGACACTTATCGACAAAGTCGAAATAAACCTGGTTATCGAAGAACATCTGCGTTACGATATACTCGGCACCAGCATCCACCTTTTGCTTTAAATAAGCCAAATCAGTATCGAAATTAGGCGCTTCGAAGTGCTTCTCAGGATAGCCTGCGACCCCGATACAGAAGTCCAGCGGAGTTGTATTTCGCAAATCCGGATCGAGGTACTTACCGTTCCGCAAATCCACAATTTGCTTTACCAGCTCGTCGGCATTGCCATGTCCGTTCGGATCGGGACGAAAAACCGTATCCCCCTTCACGCCATCACCACGCAAAGCCAGCACGTTTTCAATTCCCATGAAATTCAGATCAATCAACACATGCTCGGTTTCACTTTTGGAGAAGCCGCCACACAAGATATGCGGAACAACCGGTATACCATACTTGTATTGAATTGCAGCAGCAATAGCCACTGTTCCCGGGCGCTTACGAACCACCTGCTTTTTGATCGATCCATCCGGCATTTCCTTGTATATCATCTCATCGCGGTGCGTTGTGATATTAATATAGCTCGGATTGTAATCGATTAAACTTTCAATGGTACGATAGATGGCACTGGCATCATTCCCCTTCAACGGAGGAAGCAGTTCGAATGAGAATACCGTTTTATCGCTTTGGTTGATGATATCTATAACTTTCATTTTCCGGGTCGAATTTGTCTGATTTCGGTTTACTTAAAGATGCTTTCAATCTGTTTCTGTGCTTTTTTACTCTGACGGTGCATTTCGGTTTCAATCGAATTGTTGAAATGGAAAATCATATCAAGCACAAACATAACGGCCAAACCTAATAAGAAAGCGATGATCGCTTTTTTTGTAGAACTACTCATTGTCTTTTTTCGGGGTTTATTCTTAATTATCTATCAATTAGATTCCTTTATAGTTAACATTGATCGGCAAGAACTGCTCAACCAGGTCAACCGATACACCTTTCCGTGCAGCGTAATCTTCCACCTGATCTTTACTGATCTTCTCCAGGCTGAAGTAGCGCGACTCCGGATGTGCAAAGAACTGTCCGCATACTGCAGCAGTCGGGTACATCGCATAGTGCTCAGTCAGCTCGATGCCGATTTTCTCTGCACCCAACAGGTTGAAAAGGTTTCGCTTTTCCTGGTGCTCCGGGCAAGCCGGATAGCCCAATGCCGGGCGAATTCCCTGGTAACGAACTTTCAAAATATCGTCCCAGCTAAGCTCTTCATTTGGCACATAGCCCCAGTATTCTTTCCGAACTTTTGCGTGTAGCAGCTCGGCAAAAGCTTCGGCCAAACGGTCGGCCAGTGCTTCGAGCATAATTGCTTTATAATCGTCGTGATCGGCTTTGTATTCCTCCAACCATTTCTCAATGCCAATTCCGGCAGTCACGGCAAATCCACCACAGTAATCGGTTTTACCTAGCTCTTTCGGCGCTACAAAATCCGACAAACAGAAATTGGGCACGCCCTCTTTTTTCTTCTCCTGTTGACGCAGGTGATAGAAACGGCCCAGCTCGTCGCTGCAAGCTTCATCGTTGTACAGCACGATGTCGTCGCCATCGGCTTGGGCCGGCCAGATACCGTACACACCATTGGCCTGCAACATCTTCTTCTCAATGATTTCATCGAGCATGATCTGTGCATCCTCGTACACTTTACGAGCCTGTTCCCCCTGTACTTCATCGTCCAGAATTTCGGGGAAGCGACCTTTCAACTCCCAAACAAAGAAGAAGAAATTCCAGTCGATGTACTTCCGCAGTTCTTCCAGCGGGAAGTCAATCAACTCGTGCACCCCGGTTTGCTTAGGCTTGTAGATTACATCAGCATTCCAGTCGGGCGAGAATTTATTGGCACGGGCTTCATCCAGCGTCAGGTATTCCTTCTGCTTTTTCTGTCCGTGGAACTCGCGTATTTGTGCGTATTCGTCTTTCAACGATTGCAGGAACTCTTCATTTTTCGACAGCAAGTTAGCCACCACACCCACCGTACGGCTGGCATCTTTAACATGCACTACAGGCTCCGAATATTGCGGATCAATCTTCACCGCTGTATGTATTTTGGAGGTTGTTGCACCACCAATCATCAGTGGTAAATGGAAGTTTTGACGCTCCATTTCCGCAGCTACGTTCACCATGATCTCAAGCGATGGTGTAATCAAGCCGCTCAAGCCAATAATGTCGACATTCTCTTTGCGGGCTGTTTCCAGAATTTGCTCGGTTGGAACCATCACTCCAAGGTCGATCACCTCGTAGTTGTTACAACCCAGCACTACACCCACAATGTTTTTACCAATATCGTGCACATCACCTTTTACAGTAGCCATCAGCACCTTTTTCTGGCTGCTCTGCTGGTTCTTGAATTTCGCCTTGTCAGCTTCGATATACGGCAGCAGGTGAGCTACCGCCTTCTTCATTACCCGGGCCGATTTAATAACCTGTGGCAGGAACATTTTTCCCGATCCGAACAAGTCGCCAACGACGTTCATGCCGTCCATCAGCGGGCCTTCAATGATATTCAGCGTTGGGCTGTACACCGGAATAATCTCGTCCAGGTCCTGCTCTACGTAATCAGGAATCCCTTTCACCAAGGCATGTTCCAGTCGTTTTTCAACCGGTAACTCGCGCCATTCGTCTTTACGCACCACCTTACTTTCGTCGGCTTTCAGGTTTTGTGCAAAGTCCAGCAGGCGTTCCGTTGCATCCGGGCGACGGTTCATCACCAGGTCTTCGATATATTCAAGCAGGTCTTTCGGAATTTCATCGTAAATCTGCAACATCCCCGGGTTTACAATTCCCATGTCGAGCCCAGCCTTGATGGCATGGAACAGGAATACCGAGTGGATCGCTTCGCGCACCAGGTTGTTACCGCGGAACGAGAAGGACACGTTGCTCACCCCACCACTTGTTTTGGCGTGTGGCAGGTTTTGCTTAATCCAACGGACAGCTTCGATGAAATCGACCGCATAGTTGTTATGCTCTTCCATACCTGTACCGATGGTCAGGATATTCGGGTCGAAGATGATGTCTTCAGCCGGGAAATTCAGCTTTTCGGTCAACAGCTTATAGGCACGTGTGCATATCTCAACACGTCGCTCGTAGTTGTCGGCCTGTCCCTTTTCGTCGAAGGCCATCACCACCACGGCGGCACCGTACAGCTTTATCTTATGGGCATGTTCGAGGAATTGCTCCTCGCCTTCTTTCAAACTAATAGAGTTTACAATGGCTTTCCCCTGCAAACATTTCAATCCGGCTTCGATCACCTCCCACTTGGAGCTGTCGACCATCACCGGAAGCTTGGCAATGTCGGGTTCCGACATCAGCAGGTTCAGGAAAGTCACCATTTCCTTCTTCGCATCCAGCATGGCATCGTCCAGGTTGACGTCGATCACCTGGGCACCATCTTCCACCTGGTCGCGGGCAACGGCTAAGGCTTCTTCGTATTTTTCTTCCCGAATCAGGCGGGCAAACTTGCGCGAGCCCGACACATTACAACGCTCACCAATATTCACAAAATTGGTTTCGGATGTGATGGTCACCGGCTCCAGACCGCTGAAACGGGTTAATTCGTCATTCTTTTCTTTAATGTGCGGCTCGGCTGCAGCTGCAATACCGGCAAATTTGCGGATATGGTCGGGCGTAGTTCCGCAACAACCACCAATGATATTCACAAAGTGGTTATCCAGAAAGTCCTTCACCTGAACAGCCATTTCCTCCGGTGTTTCGTCGTACTCGCCAAACTGGTTAGGCAAGCCCGCATTGGGGTAGGCACTGATGTAGAACGGCGCCTTTTTAGCCATTTCTTCGAGGTACGGACGCATATCTTTTGCACCCAGCGAGCAGTTTAGTCCAATACTCAACAGGTCGATATGGCGTACCGAGTTCAGGAAAGCCTCTACGGTTTGTCCCGACAGTGTACGTCCGCTGGCATCGGTAATGGTACCCGACACCATGACCGGCAGGTGCAGATCCCGTTCTTCCAGCTCTTCTTCGATGGCAAACAAAGCTGCCTTGGCGTTCAGTGTATCGAAGATGGTTTCCACCAACAACAAATCGACGCCCCCGTCCAACAGACCTTTCACCTGTTCGCGGTAGGCATCCTTCACAAAATCGAAGGTTGTGGCGCGGTAACCCGGGTCGTTCACATCGGGTGACAACGACAGGGTTTTATTGGTTGGTCCCAGTGCACCGGCTACATAGCGCGGCTTGTCGGGATTTTTTGCCGTATATTCCTTAGCCACCTCGCTGGCCAGTATGGCCGACTGCTTGTTGATTTCGTACACCCATTTCTCGGTGTGATAATCGGCCTGTGAAATGCTGGTGGCATTAAAGGTATTGGTTTCAATGATGTCGGAACCGGCATCGAGGAAAGCTGCATGGATGGTTTGAATCACATCCGGACGGGTAATCGACAGCAGATCGTTATTCCCGAACAGCTCATTGGTCAGTTCCGCCAAATCATCATTTCTGAAATCAGCTTCCGTCAGCTTGTACTTTTGGATCATGGTTCCCATGGCTCCGTCGAGCACCAGCACGCGGCTTTTCAGTTCTTCACGTATGTCTTTTTTGTTTGTCATCTTACTTCTTATTCTATAAAAGCCTGAATTCTTCGTCATTGCGAGGAGGTACGACGAAGCAATCTTATCAGCAGGAACAGATTGCTTCTCCGGCAACTGCCGGATCGCCATGACGATAAAAGCGACTTTTACGTTTTAATCGTTTCTTGTACTATTCAATCTCATTTGTCAAATCCTTCCATTCCGGGTTCATGGCCTGAATCAAATCGAGTTTCTTCTTCCTTGAACCTCCCTTGATCTGCTTCTCGCGATCAATAGCTTCTTCAATCGAATGAAACACTTCAAACCAAACGAGTTTGTCAACATTATATCTTCTAGTAAAGCTTGTTGCATAAATCTTGTTTTTATGCTCATACATTCTTTTAACCAAATCAGATGTTACTCCGGTATACAAAACCGTGTGGTTTCTATTGGTTAAAATATATGTCGCTCCACCTCTAATCATTAAAAAAAAAATCTAACAACTTCCCGACCATCTTTTCTTGTCCTTGTCGGAGAAATCATCCACTCAACCGGGACAGATTGCTTCGTCGTTCCTCCTCGCAATGACGATAAAGGATGCATTCCTCCAGGATAGATTGTTTCTCCGCCAACTGCCGGATCGCAATGACCGCATAAACGATTTTTCGGTTATACAATCAATTTCAATTCATTTTCGCCGTGCATGGCGATCTCCTCTTCCACGATAAACATGGCAGCGGTCACTTCAGGCATCAGCTTCAGGTGTTTAAGCACCTTATCCAAATCGTTACTGCTTTTCACCCGGTTACCAACTCCTACTGCCAGGGCCGATGCATCGGCACCTTTTTGAGCCAGAATCATCACGGCACTGGCCTTGGTATGATTAATCGGATGTCCCTTGGTTCCCAAGCCTGTACCAATGCCCAAGGGTGTTTGTTCCGCTTTAATTTCGAGGCCCATCAGGCCCGAATCTTCCAAATCGTCGGCAAAAATACTCACAATCAGCGAATCTCGAAGCTTTAAATACAAATCTCCGCTATTTTCAACAATGATTTCATTTAACTCAAACTTTTCGAGCAAGGCCTGAGCAACCACCTGGTTGACCAAGCCTATTTTAGCAGCCAGCGGGCCAGTGGATCCCAGCTCAGCCGATTGGGACAGCTGAATGATAATCTCGGGGGCTGTTTCGGGCACCGGGTAAGGTTTCAGACTTTTCTTAAAAAAAGGTTCCTCTTCCGCATAAGCCTTCAACTGGTCAACAAGCTGTATTAGTACTTCCTTTGCTACCGATTCCATTTCGGGTTTGTACGAATCCGGATCGACACCAATCCACACATCATTGTCGAGGTACTCAACCGTGAACGATTGAAAACGTTCTTTCGGAAAGCAATTTCGGTATGTTCTGGGTTCAAAAAGCATCTTATAAGTTATTTACGGGTTTTTTAAAGCATAAACCCGATGATTGAACGGTCTATTTTTAATTTGGTTTAACGAATCGCGCAGTTTTGTGGTATAAGTCGATTACTATGGTTCTAAAACAGCTGCCATTCGCCCCATACGAGGTTTGTAAAAATACTTGTGAATAGCACGAAAGAGCTGCAAACAAGTTGATTTCCGAATTTCCATAGATCGAATTTCCATTTTTTTGAAAGTCTCTTCTGAGTTTCAAGTTTCAAGTTCCAAGTTCCAAATTCCAAGACAACCCGACAACTTCAGATAACAATGACAACCTGATGTCCGAAAAACGTTCCACTTTCATTCCTGTTGGTGATTCCCCGAAATCATGTACTTTTTTGAAAACAGACGGGATCCAGCCCAAACCTGCTGATTTTTAACAATTGCGGGCAAATGTAATGTCAAAAGGCTTAATTTTCAAATCCGGCCGACACCTTTGCCCCTGCACTTCAAACTTTCAAATCG
>NZ_JBZQJF010000101.1:0-13757 GCF_059905295.1 Mangrovibacterium sp. | reverse complement strand
CTCTTCGAACTAAAATTGGCCCTCCATTCCACCAGGGAGCAGAAACCAAAAAGCTGTTATGAGTCGTGAGTTGCGCAACTTGAAACCTGAAACCTGGAACTTGAAACTTGGAACTTGGAACCTGGAACCTGAAACTTAGAACTAAGAACTCAGAACGGATAACCAATTGCAAAGTTGAGGTTAAAGTGATTGTGGTTCAGCGGGTAATTACCCCAGATAAACCGTTTACCGGCGGGCAATGACGGATCACGCATCTTCAGGCCTAAGTCGAAACGAAAAATGAAATAGTTAAAGTCGAAGCGTAAACCGGTGCCTGTTCCAATGGCAATCTGCTTATAAAATTGATTAAACTTAAACTGTGCTCCGTCGCGGTTGTCCTTCGAATTGATGGCCCAAATATTACCGGCATCCAAAAAGAATGCACCTTCGATGAAGCTCACCAACCGGAAACGGTATTCGAGGTTACCTTCCAGCTTAATATCGGCCGACTGGTTCGGATAGGCATCTGTCGGTGCCTTATAAGTACCTGGTCCAAGTGTACGCACCTGCCAGGCCCGGATTCCATTGGCACCTCCACCGAAATATTTCTTCTCGAAAGGTAACACATCGAAGTTTCCGTAAGGTAAAGCAACACCCAGAAAAGCACGCGAAATAACAATGTTAGACTTGTCGAACCGATAGCCGTAGCGATACTCAAAGTCTGTTTTCAGGTATTGAGCATATCGGTTGTTAAAAACCCGGTAGTAACTAATGGTGTCGCCGGTATCTTCATCTGTCGTCACATACCTGGACTTTCCACTCAACTTGGTTATGGCCGACAACAGGTTGCCTGCCGATTCAATCGACCATTTAAAATAATGGTACGTATTATCCTTCTCCGTATTCTGCGTATTATCGACCAAAGCATAACTCATCGCCATAATCAAGTGGTCGGTAAAACTACTCTTGATGTAAAGGTCCTTAATGGAACTGATAAAATCCGCATTAAATGCTGACAGGTTCACATAGTTCCAGTCAAAAATGTTCAGGTAGTTGGTACGGAACGGTTGACTTTTCCACACATAGCCAAAACGTATGTTGGTAATCGTTCGGGTATAATCCGGCCGTCGCTGATAGTTATAACCAGCTGAGAGTACCGTCTTCGGAATCTGGTAATTAAAAAACCGTTCTGCCTTAAAGGGCGTAAAGAACTTCGGAATGGTAAGCGAAGTTTCCAATCCATATTCCCGCGTGTTAAAGCTGAGCGCCTTTTCCGAGATCAGTGCTTCCTGCCGTTCCCAGGCACTTTTGAGCGTTACATTCAGAATTTCAGCGCCATGAAAAAGATTCAGATGCTGATAATTCAAATTTCCGGCTATCCCCAGGTTCCCCGACGAGTTGGTTCCTTCCACCTCAACAGAGAAGCCCTGCCGTGGCAATGGCGACAGTTGAATATTACAGTCGAGCACTCCAATGGAGTCATTACCCAAATCAGGAACCTGCTCAAAGTCCAGGTTAACCAATTGAAATTGCTGCAACTGACTTAATGAACGGAAGGTTCGCTCAGCTGTCCGAAGCGAATAATAAGTGCTATCCTTCATTCGGTTCAAATTCTCCAGCAGCTTAGGCTTATAGCGTAACTTATCCTTGTAGATAAAGGTGTAGGGAGGCTCAAAAATGGTATCATAGGGAGTTTCGGCTGTCTCGTCGGTCAATTGCGGAGGAACAAAATTGGTATTGAACCGGTAATTACGAAGCACAAATTTCCGATGATGCTTCACGCTGTCCGATTTTTGGTTTAGGTCGGCATCAGCAATCTCAATTTTCAAATCAACTTGTTTGTTGCTCAATGCCGTATCGGCCAAAAACTGAATATGATCGGGAGCAAAAGTGTAATAACCATGATTCTTCATGATCGTTGCCAGTCGGGTTCGTTCAGCATTCAGCTGGTCAACATCGAAAATGTCGCCAACCTTAACCGTTTGTTCCGCCGTGTCCGCATAAATCAGCGGTGCTATTTTCGGATCGTCAATCTGATAGGTATAAGTTTTCAGCCGGTAGGGAGTCCCGGGAACAATATCGATCTTCAGATCGACCTTGCGCCGCTTTTCATGCACAATGACAGTATCCGTTACAACAGCATCGTAGAAACCTTTATTGCGCAGATAAACCTTCAAATGCTGCAAGGAGCGTTGAGTCTGAAAATCCTGGTAAATAACCGGAGCTTCCCCAATCCGTTTAAACCAGTCGTTCGATTTATTCTTCGACGACAAATTATACATGGCCAGGTTAAACTTGAAAAAACCCAGGATCGACAAGTTTTCCCGTTGTCGAATCTGCTTTTTCAGTTCCTCCTTATTAATTTCCTTATTGTTTACAGTGATGTTAACATCATTAAGCAGGTAACTCCCCTGGGGGACAAACCGGGTTGCCGAGCATGCCGACAAAAGCGCAAGCACTGCCACAAGCCATGTCCGTTTAAAATATATCTGCCAATTATGATGCATAAAATTGATCCCTGTATCTGTTCTTTTCAATGAGGCTGTAATTTTCCAAAGATGGAAAGATTTTTGCAAACGACCTGCTCCTGTCCAATTATTTACACGATCGATCCTCCACACAAAAATAATTACTCCGGGAGGCTTACAAATCTTTCAGGCTTTATATTTTTACCAATCGAATGTAAATTTCATTCATGCTAAGCAAAAACAAGATTAAATATATCCAGTCGCTCGCGCGCAAAAAGAACCGCGATGCAGAACAGGTTTTCCTGGTTGAAGGCGATAAAATGGTTGCCGAAGCACTCGATTCGGGACTAACAGTTCGTTTACTATGCGCTACGCCGGCTTTTTTTGATGCGCAGCCACAGCTAGCCAAAATAGCCACCGAAATCATTGAGGTGGATGACAGCGAACTGCGCAAAGTGAGCCTGTTGCAATCACCGCAAAATTCGTTGGCAGTGGTTGAGATGCCTATCGTTCGTTATCCGGAAGAAGAGCTGGGGAACAAGCTGAGCCTGGCCCTCGATTTCATTCAGGATCCCGGTAACATGGGCACCATCATCCGACTGGCCGACTGGTTTGGCATTGACGAAATCTTATGCTCGGCAAATACCGTCGACTGTTACAACCCGAAAGTAATCCAGTCCAGCATGGGGGCCATTTTCCGGGTGAAGATCCATTATCTCGAATTAGCACCTACCCTAAAGGCACTCAGTCAAAAGGGACTTCCTGTTTACGGGGCTTTTCTCGAAGGCAAGAATATTTACAGCCAATCTCTGGATGCGAAAGGTGTTTTGGTAATGGGCAACGAAGGAAACGGTATCAGCCCCGAAGTTGAAGCGGTAATTACCGACAAAATTCATATCCCATCCTTTGCGACCAATGGTGCCGGCAGCGAATCGCTGAATGTTTCGATGGCCACAGCCGTTTGTTTGTCCGAATTCAGAAGACGATCAATCGGCCAGTAGTTTGGCCTTCAACAATTCCAGTTGTGCCAGAAAATCAGCAACAGGCGCGATGGTTGCCAAATCATTTTCATTCTGTCCATAGCGAATGGTATGCGTTTGATCGCCAAGCCGAACGGTCACCCAATAATCAGTACCATCGGCACAAACATAGCAGGTATTGATATCGATTTTGCAGAAGGTGTCGAAATCCAGGCTCGAAACCAGTTGGTTCCAATCGTCAGCCAGCACTTCTCCTTCTTTGTTGATCGATTCCGGCTCGGGAAAACTAGTGCCGTAAACATACGAAAACTGATCGTTACTGATGATCAGCGAATCGCATCCGGCTCCCCAACCAGCGATGAAACCCGAAGAAATAACGAGCTCTTTACCGGCATAATAGGCCTCATCCAAAACCGGATCTTCGGAACAGGCCGTAACTAAAATCAAGGAAACCAACAGGGTGAAAAGCGTTCTCATAAAAATTGTATTTAACTGTTAGATCGGAAAAACACTCAAAGGTTGCTTCGAAAACCGATCGTTTTTCAATATCTATTGAAGATAAAACGACAGATCGGAACACCTAAAAAACTCGGCGATTACTCAAAATCATTCAACCGCTTTTACTTTTTACAGAAACGCTCTCACTTTTGACAAAACCGCACCAACTTTTCATTCAACCGCACTCACCTTTCACAGAACCGCTGCTACTTTTCATTCAACCGCTACAACTTTTCGCAGAAACGCTGTCACTTTTCACAAAACCGCGCGGTTCTGTCATTTGAGATAGCGGTTCTGCCTTTTTCAGAGCCGGTTGAAAGCAAAGAGATCCGATCTCTTAAAAAAGATCGGATCTCTCTGGAACTATAATAAGGCTTTTCGCCAGTAATATATTAAGCTAAAGAAAAAGCCATCGTTTAGGAACGTACTACCGTAGCTTTTCGGCAAGCACATCAGCGCAGCGCTCACCGTCAATCGCCGACGAGGCAATACCTCCGGCATAACCGGCACCCTCGCCACATGGATAAAGGTTTTTAATGCGGATATGCTCCAGCGTATCTTCGTTGCGGGGAATACGCACCGGCGATGAAGTACGCGACTCAACACCCACCACAACTCCCTCGTTCGTATTAAACCCGCGGGCTTTACGATCCATTTGCTGAATACCTTCCCGCAAACGCGAGCTGATCCGTTTGGGTAATTTATCGTGTAAGGCTGAAGAAATTAATCCCGGATGATAAGATGTTTCCGGCAGGTCGGCCGACTTCCGCCCCGCCACAAAATCGCTGATGCGCTGTGCCGGAGCAAACTGGGTGTGTCCGTTCAACTGGAAACACAACTGCTCAACCGACTTCTGAAATTCGAGGCCGGCAAAAACACCATAGTGCTGAAACTCGCGCAAATCTTCGGGATGAACCTCAACCACCAAACCTGAATTGGCAAATGGTGAATTGCGTTGTGAAGGCGACATGCCATTAACCACCAGCTCGCCCGGAGCTGTAGCAGCAGGAACAATAAATCCGCCCGGGCACATGCAGAAAGAATACACGCCGCGATCGTTTACCTGCTCGACAAACGAGTAAGTTGCTGCCGGCAAATACAGCCCGCGGTTGGGTTGGTGATATTGAATGGAGTCGATCAACGGCTGCGGGTGCTCAATACGCACTCCTACAGCAAACGACTTGGCCTCGAGGTTAACTCCGTTTCGGTAGAGCATTTCATAAATATCGCGTGCCGAGTGGCCCGTGGCTAAAATCACCGCTGCACATTCAACGCGCTGACCATCGTTCAGCACCACACCACGACATTCACTGTCCTTCAGAATCAAATCGGTAACGCGGCTGTTGAAATGAATCTCACCACCACTTGCCAGAATTTGTTCGCGCATGCGGGCAATCACCCCCGGCAACTTATTGGTTCCGATGTGTGGGTGTGCATCAATCAAAATCTGCGGATCGGCACCAAACTGCACCAAAACCTCAAGGATCTTCTCAACACTTCCGCGCTTTTTGGAACGGGTGTACAACTTGCCGTCTGAGAAAGTTCCTGCTCCGCCTTCGCCAAAACCATAGTTCGAATCCGGATCGACCAAATGCTCGCGGTGAATTTTCGCGATATCGCGTTTGCGATCGCTCACATTCTTACCACGTTCGAAAATGATTGGTTTATACCCGTGTTCGATCAGGCGCAAAGCTGCAAACAAGCCGGCCGGGCCACTACCAACAATGCCAACAGGAGTTTTACCCGCAACATTTCCGTACTCGTAGGTTTTATACTCAGCTTGTGGTTCTTCACCCAAATAGACAGCGACTCCCAAATTAATTTTAATCTGGCGCTGGCGGGCATCAATCGAACGACGACGAACGACGATAGCAGTAATCTCTTCGGGGTCAACACCTAGTTTTGACGCGATAACCGGTCGATAAAAAGTTTCATCGGATGCCTGCTTTGGCGATAACGATAAGTTGAAATCTTTCCTCATTCAAAATCAAATAACTAAACCGCAAAAGTAGGATAAAAGCTGAAAAATGAGGTATTAATTATTCGAAATGGAAACTCAGCGTGAAGATATGGGAGTAAAGGCTCTTGATCGCGTCGGAATAATAAGTGCGTTGTTCCTTTGGCTGATCACCTACCAAATTATTTAAACCGATACTAACTTTGAATTCCGTTGAAAAGCGGAAAAAACGCAAATAGCTGTCCAACCCGACACCGGCTTCCAGGAAGTAAGTGCCTCTTTTAGGCTGCAGCAAATCATCCTCTCCCGTCTTTGAAATATCGAGCCGATAGGCAAAGCCGCCAATAATATAGGGACGCTGATTGTTGAGCCGGCTCGACTTGTATTTCACCAAAACAGGTAAATCAATATAGGTGGACTTTATACTCACATATTGGATATCGGTATTTCCGCCGTAAATGTCGTAAACAGGTAAGTATTGGCCGTTCTTAGTATACACCAAACGACGCTCGCCAAAAGAAAGGCCGGGCAACAGGCGAAGGTCAAAATATTCTCCCAGGCGAATGTTCGTAACAACACCAACAGTCAATCCCGGGTTTAAAGTGGCAATATCCGAACGAACGGTATCAGCCGCAGTAACTTCACCACCATCGGCATTATTCCAAACCTTTTCACTAAACTGAGGATTATTTCCAATGGGTGCCCAATGCGACAAACGGAAGTCCTGAACGTTCATTCCCAACGAAAAACCAAAGTGAATCTTTTTATTATCGAAGTTTGTTAGATTCAAGACATGAGGCTTTTGGCCGAAACCCGTCAGGCCAAGCGTCATAAATACGATGATGAATAGTTGTTTTTTCAAAGGATACACGTTTGCATTCTTATTCAAAACAAGAATTTGTCTAAAATATTGTTCAACCTGTATTGAAAAGAAGATTTACACCGGTCAGTATTTGAAAATACCCAATAAATTCACTTCGTTCTTTATTGGGTCCCAAATATCTACCGGCATAACACCATCGACTTTTACGGTGTAAACGAGTACATAAAAAGGTATTATTTCCGTCCCAGGTAGATGGTCGCAATTCCCACAGTCAACCGCCACTGGCGGCTCTCGGCAAAACCTGTTTTCTTCAGAATATTCAGGAAATCCTGATCATCAGGAAAGGCCATCACCGATTCGGGCAGATAGCTGTAAGCCGATGCATCTTTGGAGATCAGTCCCCCTAAGCGCGGCAAAATGTGAAAGAAATAAAACTTATAAAGCTGTTTAAACGGGAAGTATTTCGGTTTCGAAAACTCAAGAACAATGGCTACCCCACCCGGCTTCAGTACCCGGTGAAACTCCTGCAAGCCTTTTTCCAGGTTTTCAAAGTTCCGCACTCCAAAGGCCACGGTTATCGCATCGAACGAAGCATCGTCGAAAGGCATATTTTCGGAATCGCCTTTCCGGAAACTGATCAGGTGATCCAGCTTCAGCTTTTTCACCTTCTCGGCACCTACCTTAATCATTTGTTCCGAAAGATCGAAACCAACAATCTTTTGGGGAGCAATTTTCGAGGTCGCAATGGCAAAATCGCCGGTACCACTGGCAACATCCAGCACACTTTCAGGCTGATAGCCTTTCAAAATACGAACGGCTTTCTTTCGCCATAAATTATCAATACCCAAACTCAGAAAATGATTCAGGAAATCATATTTGGGAGCAATATTGTCGAACATCTGCTCGACCTGCTGCTTTTTATTTTTCTCGGAACCCTGATACGGAGATACAGTCATTTAAGCTAATGGATTCATTTTATCAATAAAACCGAATGATTCGTCATCAATCCGGATTTCACCACGGGTAATATGTCCCAAGGTGAAGAAGGGCATTTTCGTTGTTTGCATGTAGTCCACAAAATCATCGGCTTTTTCCTGCGGCACACCCACGATCAGGCGCCCCATGGCCTCGCCAAACAAAAAGGCATCGCGTCGAATTTCAGCATCCGTGGTAATATCGAAGCCTAAACCAACCGGCATGCCGGCACGCATCATCGAGAAGAACAAGCCTCCTTTTCCCACCGGGCTGGCCGAAGTAATCAGGCCTTTCCCGATCAACCCACACATTACCTCGTGCAACTTCACTTCCACATCCAGGTCGAAAACCGGCAGTGGCGAGTCTCCTACTTCATGGTAAAACTCCAGGTATTCCGACGAGTTGATACATTCGTACGACTTACCTAATACGAAAATATTATTCCCTTTCGCTTTAAACTGGTGCGTTAATACTTTCTCTTTATCCTTCACACTTCCCATCATGCTAATAATGATGGTTGGCAAAACCGGCCCGTGATTCGAGAAATAGTCAAAACGAATCTTGCGGTCCGACACCTTAATTCCGAACTTTTCGGCTGCATTCTCCAGGCCCTTTTTGGCTCCGGAAGCAATAAACTGTCCATTCGGATCAGCAATATTAATATGGTAAAGGAATGCACTAACAGCTTGAGGTTTCGCTCCAAAACAGATCATCCGGCGGGCTGCACGACTGATCAAAATCTCAGTGGCCTTCTTGGGGTCGCGTTCCAAATGATGATGGAAAGCATGCGTTGTCATCGACATCAGCTCTCCACTGTCAGTTGTAAAAATACCGGCATCATCGGTATCATCGCTTGCCAGACTTTCCAATTGGACACCTTCGTCACTAAAATCGTTAAAATAGTTTACCGGGGCCAAATTCGGATTCACCATTAGGTTAAAAACAATTTCATGAATATCTTTGGGCTCTTCAATCTGATCGATTGAGAATACCTCTTTATTTTCAGTCACTTCAGCCATAATGGTTTTGTTTTAAAGCGTATATAATAGATAACAAAAATAGTCAAGTAGATGACTTTTCCATAGTGTTTGGAAATTTTAATTTACCTCTGACCAATTCAATTCAAGTAGATATGACAAAAAAAATTGCCTTAATTACCGGAGCAACAGCAGGAATCGGACTGGAATCAGCCCGGATACTGGCAAAAAACAGCTTCGACTTGATCTTGACCGGCCGTCGTGCTGAACGGTTGGAAACCATCAAAAAAGAATTAGAAGAAAACGGCGTCCAGGTTCTTTGTCTGAACTTTGATGTTCGCGTAAAATCGGAAGTGGATGCCGCTTTGAAATCTATTCCTGCTGAATGGCGCAAAATTGATTTATTGATTAACAATGCAGGTCTGGCTGCCGGAATAGACCCTGTTGCCAGTGCTGATGTTGCCGACTGGGAACAGATGATCGACACCAACGTGAAAGGCTTGCTGTACATCACCCAACCGGTATCGAAATGGATGATTGAGCAACAAAAAGGACACATCATCAACTTGTCGTCGATTGCCGGCAAAGAAGCTTATCCAAA
Organism: Mangrovibacterium sp.; assembly: GCF_059905295.1. NCBI lineage: Bacteria > Pseudomonadati > Bacteroidota > Bacteroidia > Marinilabiliales > Prolixibacteraceae > Mangrovibacterium > Mangrovibacterium sp. Next base: position 4,499 of record NZ_JBZQJF010000101.1, on the reverse strand, counting down.
CGGATCGGTTTATTGCGGAACAAAGCATGCCGTTTCTGCCATCAGCAAAGCCATGCGCATTGAGATGGCTCAACACAATATTAAAGTGAGCACCATCTGTCCGGGAGCTGTCGAAACTGAGTTCTCGCTGGTACGCTTCAAAGGCGACGAGTCCAAAGCCGCAAAAGTGTATGAAGGGTTCGACCCGTTAACAGCTAAGGATATTGCTGAAACCATCTGGTTCATGGCTTCGCGCCCGGCCCATGTCAATATTGACGATCTGCTGATTATGCCGACAGCACAAGCTTCGGCCCGCGATTTTGTACGTAAATAGGAATGTGTAACGAGTCGTGCGTAATTCGTAAAGAAAGAAAAGCTGAGGTCATCCGAAACCTGATGCCCAATAGCAAACAAGATTTAAGAATCTAACACATTTTGTTACTCACGACTCCTGTATAACCGGAATAAAAATGACGATATCTGCATCATACTTAAAAGAATTTACCAAACAGGTATTTTTAAAAATGGGTTGCCCCGAAGCGCAGGCAGAGGTTGCAGCCAACTGTTTAAACCAAGCCGATTTGCGCGGTGTTGACTCGCATGGTGTTGCCCGACTGAGCGGTTACATTCGCTTGTGGGAACAACAACGTTTGAACGCGACACCCAACATGAAGATCGTGCACGAAACACCATCAACAGCCGTGCTGGACGGTGACCTGGGCCTTGGCCTCGTTACGGCTCCTGAAGCAATGCGCATCGCGATGGAAAAAGCCAAAACTGCCGGTAGTGGCTGGGTGGCTGTGAAAAACTCGAACCACTTTGGTATCGCCGGTTTTCATGCTATGCTTGCCCTGGAAGAAGATATGATTGGTTTTGCCCTGACAAATGCGAGCCCTTTGGTATCTCCTACTTTCTCAAGAAGCCGCTACCTGGGAACAAACCCCATTGCCGTAGCTATCCCGGCTGCAACCGAGCCACCGCTGGTGATCGATATGGCGACAACCACCGTTGCTAACGGCAAGCTGGAAGTATTACAGCGTAAAGGTGAAGAAATGCCAACCGGCTGGGCACAGGACAAAGACGGTAATGCAACTACCGACCCCACCATTTTGAAACAAGGCGGATCGATGTTGCCACTGGGAGGCGATCGCCAGCATGGTGGACACAAAGGCTACTGCCTGGGCTCCATGGTTGATATCTTCTCTGCTGTTCTGTCGGGTGCGAACTATGGCCCCTGGGTACCTCCGTTTGTGGCCTTCCTCGATCCTCCGGCAAACCCGGTAGGCGAAGGTATCGGTCACTTTGTTGGTGCATGGCGGGTTGATGCCTTCCGTCCGGCTGACGAGTTTAAAGCGCACATGGACAACTGGATCAAAACCTTCCACAATGCTGAAGTGGCCGAAGGACATGAACGCGTATTAGTTCCGGGTGACCCGGAGCGAGAAATGACAGCAGAACGCTTAAAAAACGGAGTTCCCGTTCAACAGGCTGTTATCGAAGACCTGAAATCACTGGCTGATAAATTCGGCTTGACATTCGATCCGAAATAATTCAACGCAACGATAAACGATCTGAAAGGCTTCCAATAAGGGAGCCTTTTCTTTTTACCACTACTCCTGCCGTCACCTTCCAATAGCATATATTCGGCCTGTTTCAAGCTCTTCCGGGTAATTCTAAAAGCTTAATATTTCTTTTACTCCGTTCACTTGTAATTTATTGTAAAATACCAGAACTTGTAAGTAAGTGAGATAGATACCAATTATCCACAATCAAAAAATTCAATTAACCCTTGATTTTAGTTCTCGTAATTGAGGGTAGTATCTAAACTTAAAATTCTCAATATGGACAATCAAACACAAGCTCAGAGCAATGGTGAAAGCAAATGCCCTGTTACCGGCCATATCGGCTCGCACACTTCAGGCGGAGGAACTTCCAACAAAGATTGGTGGCCGAATCAATTAAATCTGAATATTCTTCGGCAAAACTCATCCTTGTCAGATCCAATGGGAGAAAAATTCAACTACGCGAAGGAATTTAAAAGACTGGACCTGGCTGCTGTAAAAAAAGATCTAAAAAAACTAATGACCAACTCTCAGGAATGGTGGCCGGCTGACTTTGGACACTATGGTCCTTTCTTCATTCGGATGGCCTGGCATGCCGCCGGAACTTACCGAACAGGCGATGGCCGTGGTGGTGCCGGTGCCGGTCAGCAGCGCTTTGCCCCCCTGAACAGTTGGCCCGACAATGTGAGCCTCGATAAAGCACGTCGTCTGATTTGGCCCATCAAACAAAAATATGGCAGAAAGATTTCCTGGGCCGACCTGATCATCCTCACCGGTAATGTTGCCCTGGAATCCATGGGTTTCAAAACATTTGGCTTTGGCGGAGGACGTGAAGATGTTTGGGAGCCCGAGCAGGATGTGTATTGGGGTGCTGAAAAAGAGTGGCTGGCAACCAGCGAAAAGCCGGACAGCCGCTACGAAGGAGAACGGGACCTGGAAAACCCGCTGGCAGCTGTCCAAATGGGATTGATCTATGTGAACCCGGAAGGGCCGGACGGTAATCCTGATCCGCTTGCTGCCGCTAAAGATATCCGGGAAACTTTTGCCCGCATGGCGATGAATGATGAAGAAACCGTTGCCCTGATTGCCGGTGGACACACCTTTGGGAAAACCCACGGTGCCGGTGATGCTGCCCATGTGGGTCCCGAGCCCGAAGCAGCACCAATGGAAGAGCAAGGTCTCGGCTGGAAAAACAGTTTTGGCTCCGGCAAAGGTGGTGACACCATTACCAGTGGACTGGAAGTTACCTGGACTGACACTCCAACAGAATGGAGCAATTATTTCTTCGAGAACCTGTTTAAATACGAGTGGGAATTGACAAAAAGCCCGGCAGGAGCTCACCAATGGGTGGCCAAAGATGCTGATGATGTGATTCCGGATGCCCACGATTCTTCGAAAAAGCATAAGCCAACGATGCTGACGACCGACTTATCGTTGCGCTTCGACCCGATCTATGAAAAAATTTCACGCCGCTTTTATGAAAATCCGGAAGAATTTGCCGATGCTTTTGCCCGTGCCTGGTTTAAATTAACTCACCGCGACATGGGGCCACGTGCCCGTTATCTGGGACCGGAAGTTCCCAAGGAAGAATTAATCTGGCAAGACCCGATTCCGGCAGTCAAGTACAAGCTGATCAGTTCGGGCGATATCAAAGACCTCAAAAAGAAAATACTGAAATCAGGCTTAACGATCCCTGAATTAGTTTCTACAGCCTGGGCTTCAGCCTCAACATTCCGGGGTTCCGATAAACGTGGTGGTGCCAACGGTGCCCGCATTCAACTGCCCCCGCAAAAAGACTGGGACGTCAATCAACCGGAACAACTAGCCAAAGTGCTGGAAGTACTCGAGAAGGTGAAAAAAGGTTTCAACAAAACCAACAAAAAGAAAAAGGTTTCACTTGCCGACCTGATTGTCCTGGCAGGCTGTGCCGGGGTTGAAAAAGCAGCTAAAGATGCCGGTGTCAGAGTGAGAGTTCCCTTTACTCCGGGACGTGCTGATGCCTCACAGGAACAAACCGACATCGAGTCCTTCGCGGTATTGGAACCCATTGCTGATGGCTTCCGCAACTACCTGAAAGGGAAGTATACTGTCCCGGCAGAGAAACTGTTGATCGACAAAGCACAATTGCTGACCTTAACGCCACCGGAATTAACCGTACTGATTGGAGGTATGCGTGCACTCGATGCCAACTTCGATCATTCGAAACATGGCGTGTTCACCGATAAGCCCGGTACGCTGACCAACGATTTCTTTGTAAATCTGCTCGACATGAACACAATTTGGAAACCGACTTCAGAAGAGCGTGAGCTGTTCGAAGGGCACTGCCGAAACTCCGGCGAGCTGAAGTGGACTGCCAGCCGCATCGACCTGGTATTCGGGTCCAACTCCGAGCTGCGTGCATTGGCTGAAGTTTACGGTAGTTCCGACGCGAAGAAAAAGTTTGTCAAAGACTTTGTTGCTGCCTGGAACAAAGTAATGATGCTCGACCGGTTTGAGCTTAAATAAATCGGATTAAACGAAATAGCAAAAAAAAAGCTCCGATCTCTACCTTGAGATTGGAGCTTTTTAGTGGTTAATCTTTCAAGCGGATAGCCAGCATCTCGGCCGTCGCGCAAAGCGTACCATTGGCTGTCAGGGTCAGATCGACCCAGGCTTTACGACCTTCGAGACTACGAAGTTTACCTTTCAATTCCAGCTCAACGCCCATGGGTGTCATGGCTTTGAAGTCAACTTTCAAGGAAGCAGTCACACACCGAACCGGAATTGGTGCCTCCATCGGGATGTTTTCAGCCTGGCAGATAAAAGCAGCTGCCGATCCGGTTCCATGGCAATCGAGCAACGAGGCGATTAAGCCGCCATACACACTTCCGGGAATCGCCGTATATTGTTCGCCAGGCGTAAAATGGGCAATGGTCTCGTCCCCCATGAGATAAGTTTTCAACTGAAATCCGTTGGGGT
>NZ_JBZQJF010000100.1:0-16964 GCF_059905295.1 Mangrovibacterium sp. | reverse complement strand
GTTTGTCGGTAATGCTGTAACGCATGCTGCCGCTATTGTAGCGAGCTTCGATGCGATCTGCATCAATCAGCCACTTCGATGTTTCCCCGTTTTGCAAACCTAAGCGAAATGTACCTCCAAGCCGAGGCATGTAGAGGCTGAACTCGGGTAAATCGCCGGCTTCAACCCGAAACCCGGTATTTGAGCCATACAAAGCCCGGTTAAAACATTTGTAACCATTTACGATGACAAAATCACCGTGGTCGGGTGTATAACGTAAGGTTCGTTCTGTTTCCGACCAATGTTTGAATGGTGTCTGTGCCGAAGAATTGAACGAGAATAGTATGAAAAAGGAAGCAATAAGCAGAAGTTGAAACTTCTGCTTATGCCATGATGAACAAACTAATAGTAAACTAATCTTCAAAACAGTATTTTTTATCGCTTATCTCAATCCGAAATAAAAATAGAGGGTGCGTTTTACAGGTTTTTCCATCACGTTTAATTCACCTGATGGTCCCAGGTTCCAGGTATCGTTACTGATTCCCATCGCTAATTTTGTTCCTATTGGAGGTATGCCATCCAGGAAGCTAATGTCGCCGGCAGGTAATTTCGGGTAGTTTTGAGGCCCTGAAAGTCCGTAGAAACTGAACAGTCTTACGAATAAATCGGGCTCTTGAGCAACAACCGTGAATTTACCGTCAACCGTATTGAATTCCATCCAGGTAACATCAGCGTAGTATCCTTTAAATTGATCGCCCCAACTGTTGGTTGCCGGAAGAATATCGTTGTACAAACGTTGGTAAACATCCAGTTTTCCTCCCTGAAGGCGGTTTTTCCATACATGGGCAGGACCATCACCCAGCCATTTGGCACTGATGATGTCTGATTCGGGGAAGCTAAATGTGATACCGGTATACATTTGCTTATCGGGAACCTGGTACTCGTAGCTTAGCTCCAACCAACCACTGGTGTACATGGTCCAGCTTAGTTTTTTAATGTCGCCGCTGTAGGTCATTTCCAATACGTGAGCACCGTCGATTTCATGATGGCTCATACCTGTTAACTTAGCTTCTCCGCTAACCAGGATTGGTCCGTTTCCAAATGGAATAGGCAAGCCGAAATCGTTGGTGACTTTCTGGATTGTTCCGTCTTTTTTGCTGAAGCTAACACCAATCCCTGATGCTTTCATCGTGATTTGGTCGTCATCTTCAGTGACTACAACTTTTGAACTCAGTCCCGAATTATCACCTTTTTGTTGCTCGATTGGCAAGATGTTATCTTCTTCAACACCTTGGGCTTTTAGTTCGTCAAGCAGTGCTTTTTCATCTGCACTCAATGCCTTTTCAACCAATTTCAGAACTTCTTTGCGGTTGCCATTGGTTTTCCAGCTCCAGCAGTACAGCTCTTCTCCGTGTTGGTCGTAAGCATGCAGGTAAAGGGCGTCATATTTTTTGTAATCTGAAGGCAGATTCAGTTTCAAAGCACCTTTAGCTACCGGAGCAACATCCGGAGCCTGGGCAGTTCCGGTCTCCATTACTTTGTGGCCGGCTCCACGCACTTCGGGTTGAACAAAGTTGACTAACTCCCAGGTAAATTTGCATTCCTTCAGGTTCGTGAAGTTATAGCGGTTTTCAACCGGGATCGTTCCGTCAAAATCTGCCGGTAACTTTTTCAGGTCGATTTTAACCGGGGAATATACCTGGCGAATAGCATAGAAGCTTCCTTCTTTTTCGCGGTGTGGTCCCAATACCCCATCGGGGGCATTTACGCGGTTTACGTCGATGGCATTATTCAGGTCGGTACGAACAATACCTTCATCAGCAAAATCCCAAATGAATCCGCCGGCTCCCAGTTTCGAATTCCAGTGTAAGTCCCAGAAATCGGCTAAGGAAGCACCGCCGCCACCATCATCTTGTGAGTGCAGGAATTCAGTTGGCATATAAATCAACTTGCCTTCCAATATTTTTTTCGTGCTGTAATAGTTTTCATAGTGGTTACAGTCGATACCGTTGAAGTCGTGTCCCGGTTTGTGATGGGCATGAATGACTGGTCGGTTCGATGGGTCGTAAATGGCGAAATCGTCATCTAATTCTTTGTTTGTACCTCCTTCATTTCCGTTACTCCAGAATATAATTGACGGGTGATTAACATCGTGAACAACCATTTCGTGAACTAACTTGCTACCGACTTGAGTGTCGTAAGCGTTTTGCCATCCGGCTAATTCATCCAGCACATACAGACCTAATGAGTCGCAGATATTCAGGAAACTCTTATCCGGTGGATAGTGAGAGCAACGAACAGCATTCATGTTCATCTCTTTGATCAGTTTCACGTCGTTGAGGTCAATGGTTGCATTACTGCAACGACCTGTTTCAGGCCAGAATACGTGACGGTTGATTCCTTTCATTTTAATTTTTACCCCATTCAGGTAAATTCCATCACCCTGGCGGATTTCGATGGTGCGGAAGCCGAATTTATCACTCAATTCATATTTTGTAACATTTCCTTCTTTCAGGCTAACGTCTACAGAATAGCGATTGGGTGTTTCGGCAGTCCAGGTCGCCGGATTGTCAACTTGACAGCTCAAAGTAACCAATGAATCTTTCGGACTGATTTTCGTTTCGCAGGTTTTCACCACATTCCCATCAGCATCCTTAATTTCTGCATAAATTGATTGTTTCTTTTGAGGGTTTACCGGGAAGGCATCCATACGAAAGGAACCGTCGGCTTTAGCAGCGATAGCTACTCGTGCGATGTACGATTTCGGGTAAGCTTCCAGATAAACAGGACGGAAAATACCACCAAAGATCCAGTAATCGGCGTATCGTTCAGCCCGGTTAACCGATGCGTTTGATGAGTTTTTATGAACCGTAACTTCTACTTCATTTTCTCCGGCCTTCAGTTTGTCGGTAATGTTGTAGCGAAACTGGTAGAAAGCCCCCTGGTGGATTGGACCAGCTAATTCACCGTTTATCTTCACTTGCGTGTCAGTCATCGAAGCATCAAACACAATAAAGATGTCTTTGTCTTTCCAGTTTTCAGGAATCGTAAAGCTGCGTTTGTAAATTCCTGTTTCGTCACTAAAACGAAATTTCTTTCCATACGTTCGGTAATCGCGGCCATAGTCGTATTCACCAAAACCTTGTTGTTCCCAATGACCAGGAACTTCAATTTTTGACCATTCGCCACTTTTGCGGCCTGCGGTACAGAAAAAGTCCCAGGTTACGGTGTTTTCATTGTCAGTGCCGGAAAGAAACATGGTTTCTTTCCGGTCTTGTGCTGACAAATCAATAGTGTAGTTAGTTAGTAGTAGCAGTAAAAAAGCCAGAAAAAAGTAATTTTTCATTTTCGTTTTTTGTTGATCGTTATTAGAACATAGGACTCAGGTTTTCCCACTTCACATTCCATTTGCCATCCTTGGGAAATCCCGGGTTGTTGTCGTTGCATCCATCCCAGCCGGCACACATCATGGCGATTGCTGTCAGGAAACCACCGTTACCCGGCAGGTAAATCCGAAGTCGCTCGCTTTGATAGTTGTGTCCGTTTTTCAGGTAAGTATTTTTTTGAACGTCTTTTAATAAGAATTCGAGGGCTAGCTTCGGTTCGCCCAATCGAACTGCCGACATGGCCGCCATGGGGTAATCCCATCCCCAGGTTGTTGGCCAATCCCAACGCTCGGCAATAACATGCATGGTTTTGCGCATCACTTCAGGATCGATTTTATCCCAGGCCGGAAGAATTCCATATGCCCCCAGTACAACGGGGTGGTCTTTCATGAGATCGATGTTGGTGTATGAGTCGGTTGCACCTTGAACGCCCAGATATACTCCATCAGCCTGGTCAGGCTTAGCTAGTTTCAAACGAACGTCTTCCCACTTGTTGTCGATTTTTTCGCCGGCGCGTTCTTTCCATTTGTTGGCGATGGTTAGTGCCCAATGCCAGTAAGCCAGTTCAAATGGTGGATTTTCAGTTGTCTCACGATTCCAGTGCTCCTGAGCCGGAATTAATGGTGGCTCGAGGTTGTATTGTTGCTGTTCCTCGCTCCATACGGGGAAATCAGCCATGAAGTCGGCTGTTGCGAAGACTAGCTTTTCATACTTTTTAATGGTCTCTTCGCTTGGATTCGCGCGATACATTTGTTCGGCAAACCAAATAATATGAGGTTGTTGCCAAATGAGATATGATCCGACGGATGAGGGACTGTTTTCGCCATCGGGACCAATCATCTTGGGCCAGCGAACGCCTTTGTACCCTTGGTCTTGAGCAGTCTTAAGAGCTTTGTCGTAGATTTTATTGTAGAAGTCCAGCTGCTCGAGCATGTATTGCGGACGGTTCCATTGGGCAAAGTGCGCAATATGCCACCAGTGCATTTCCATGTGGAACTTACCATACCAACTGTTGTAGGTCAATCCGGTTTCTGCTGGAGGTAAGTTTCCTGAACTTTGAATCTGGATCAGGTATTGTGAAAGTACGGTTCTGCGCTCCAGTTCTTTCGCCCGTGGGTCGGTACAGGCCGAAAAGTCAACAGCTCCTCCGGACTGCCAAAATGCCGGCCATTTTTCTTCGTTATTTAGCTTGGTTGCTGCAAAGTCAGCGATTGTTTTGTTGCCGATTTCCGGCGCAAAGAGTGTGTTTACTTCCAAACTTTCGCCACTTTTGGGTTGAAGGACGAAGGTGTGAGCTTCAACTTCTGACAGCGTAGCATTTCCGGTCCAGTTCATCGCAACTTCGTAACTGTCGGCATCCAGTTGGCGACGTATTTTTGCTTGGTTGTTGGCATTCTCTTCCAGGATAGATTGATGTTTGTCCGGCGAATTAAAATCGTAGCCGGCATCTGTGTTTTTTGCTACTGCGGCCGGGAATTTCCACTGTACGGCTAATTGTCCTTTAGCGATCAGTGGCGATTCAATATGGGCCGAAATCTGATCCTGATCCTGGTTGCAGTAAGTTTCGACCGTTACGGGTTGTCCGTCAAATTCAAAGTGGCTGGTAATTTTACCGGTCCACATATCCAGCTCGTGACGGGCATTTTTAATATCCTCCAATGCGGCAGGTGTTCCATCGGCCTTTGTTAGTTTGAGCCCGATCATCCCTAAATGAAGGCGTTGTGGATTTTCCCGGAAATAATCGCAGGCAGCTTTTGACCGTGGATTATCCTTTATTTGATGACGATAAGGAACTTTACGTCCCTGTACGTCCCAGTATTTCAATGTTTCCGACCACTGATAGTTTTCGGTATTCGGATAGCTATGCCATCCCCAATTGCTTTGTGTTCCCAGTGGAACACCGTTCTCGTAATTGTTATAAAAGGTTTGTAAGCCGGTTAAGTCGGTGGTGAAGGCAAAATTGCCATTGCCAACCGATAGGCTTGCCAACGAGTCGAAACCTTCAACCAATACATTGTTACGGGTAACTAAAGCATGGCGATCGATTTTCTGGACTTGCTTTTGGGTGCAGCCAAAAACGGTCAGCACTCCGATTACTGCGATTAGTTTGATCAGGTTTGGTCGTTTCATATTAGTTCAAGGTTTTGGGTTGAAGAGATGAGAGGTTTACCGGTCCAACTAATCCTGACGGAAGCGGACTCCAGCGGGCAGCTGTAAATAGACCGTCAGCACCCCTGTTTTCCGGGAAATGAGCAGCAAAATTGGTGTTATAGAATTTTTTGTATTTACCACCTTCTTTGTCCATTTCAATCATACGGTTGGCCATTAAATTTGAAACGAGAATTTCCAGCTCGTTATTATCCTTCAATTTTTCTGCCGGAATTGTCAGACTGTAGCTTGGTCCGTAAAGTGTTTGCAATTCTTCACCGTTCAGTATCACTTTGGCCGATTGGTATACTTCCCCCAGATCCAATTGGTAGGCTGCTGCCTCCCCAGCAGGTTTGGTAAAGTTAATTTTATAGGAAGCTGTTCCGGAGAACACTTTTAACTCGTCCGAAATTTCCGGCCATGATTTCAGTTCAGCTGTTTTGAAGGAAGCCGGTAATGTTGGTCCGCCATGGGTAAACGAAACAGTCCACTCGCCGGTAATTTGTTTTTTTGAAGCCGGTTGATCGTACGCCGGGTATGCTGCTAAATCGAAGGTGTACGGGTACCATTGCAAAATCAATGTTTCTCCCGGTTTTAATTGAAGGTATACCTCGGATTCAGAATCTGATAATTTTTTAACGGCTGCTTTGCCAATTGATTGATTCAAGGGATTAAACCATGCAGCCTGTTCGCCTGATGATTCAATTTTTACCCATTGGTCAACGGCCTTGTCGGACCAGTTACTGATGAAGTAGCAGCTACCTTCGGTGCGATTCACGCGGTTAAACCATAATCCCAGCGATGCCAGATCCTCCGGGTAAACAGCTATCTTTTGGAGCATCGATTTTACATCGGGATTCCGCATAAAACGGCCTTTCCCGATTGATGCGATATCCTGCCCGTCTTCATTTTTAAATTGAAGGGTGTTTAGCAATTCTTCGTAAGCCTGCTGGCGTTTTTTCAGATTGAAAGCTCCGGGGATATCCATGGGAAGCGAATCCTGGAAGATAACAGTTGCACCGTTTTCGGCCAGTTCTTTGAGCTTTTGCATGCTTTCCAGCGGAATGTATTCGCAAGCCGGAACCAGTATTGTCTGGTAAGTTGCTCCTTGTGATTTAATTTCGTGGTTTTCAGCTTTCAGCCCTTGTATTTGACGGTCGGAGATATAATCGAAGGTATAGCCGGCGTCCATCAACATTTCACTTACATCTTTCGTCAGGCTTTCGGTATGCGTTCCAAAGTGGCGTAACATACTGCGGCCATGCTCCGACCAGGCATCGTAAATGGGGAAGTACAACAACAGGTCGTTATCGGGAGTCGATTTTTGCATGAACGACTGGCAATTGGTTACATATTGGTTCAGACTTTTCAGGTCGTTCCACCATGAGTTCGTTGGTGCAAAATGAACAGCAGCATAGAACATCCAGCCGGGGAATGGGTCGTTGATTGGTGAATAAGGAGTTCCATGGTAAACAATATGGTTTACACCATTAGCCAGGTAACGGTCAAAATTTTCTTTGGCTTCGGATAGTGTTGCCAGAAAGTGGTCGTTTAACCAGGTGGCTGCCTCGCAGGCAATCAGTGGTTTTCCACTAACATGTCCGGCCGATGTTGCCATTTTTATCCGCATGCGGTCTGTTCCTTCGGTTTCGGGAATATCGCTGGCTTCGTACAAATCGAGAATGTTGGCTGGCGAACCATGTGCCTGGTTGCGGATACCGGCATGATGTGTTTTGGCCCAATCGGCCCAAACTTTGGTAAAACGGTTTAATAGCAAGTCGGAAATAGTCTCCCGGTAATCGCATAATACGCGACTGTTCATTTCTTCTGAATCATTTCCGAATAAAGCCGGCAGGTGATCGCGGAGATCATAGCCACGCAAGGCTTTAAACTCGTCGAAAAATAGGGGCGTCCAGTCGGCTTCTCCACTGGCATCGTCCACTTCATACGAGTCGTTGAAGAATGCTCGAAGACCTGTCAGGTCGTGACCAACCGAGGTTGAATCGTAAAAGGCCAGGAAGTCCTTGGTTGCTTTTTCCGAGAAGTGGTCGATCACGTTGCCTTCTCCTCCTTTGCCGGCGCGCTCTACCATTTTGCCATGCCAGCCTTCAAATACAGCATACAGTTCCCAGTCGCCTTCGGGAGCCGTCCAGTTTAATTTTCCGTTGGCATCTACCTTATCGGTCAGGTTTAGGGCCTTTCCTTTGTTGTTGTAGGCCATCAGGGTTTGCAGTGGCAGTGGCTTTTCAAAACGAACCTGGGCGAGTGCCAGGTCCTGCAGATTGTCGTTGCTGCTTATCGGGAATTTAACGTCTTTAAACGTTAATTTTTTACCTACCGCGTGGAGCATGGGTTTTTGAATGTATTCTACTTTCCCGGTCAACTTTTGTCCCGGTCTTAAATGATATTGTTTGTAGGCAACATTCTTACAGGCGTCGTCGGCTTGAATCCAGGGGCCGCCAAAGGGCCATCCCGAGGCATTCGCCAGGTCAATACCTATGCCGAGGCGTTTACTTTCTTTGAGGGTGTATTCGAACATGTCCATCCACTGGGACGACTCAAAACTCAGCTCCTGGTCTTCATATCCTTTTACACCATAAATAGGGGTTATTTCGAGGCCTCCGAATCCGGCTGACTGAAGTTGTTCCATGTTTGCAGTCAGGTCTTGGGCATTTACGGCACTGCCCTGCCACCACCATCGGGTCCAGGGGTGTGTTGTGCTGGATGTTTCCGGCCAGTTGGGTGCATCTCCTTTGGGGACAGAATGGCAGGAAAATAATAATGTAAGAAGCATCAGGCTGAATATTGCTCTGATGTGGCTTGATGTCAGTAGGTTGAGTTTCGGTTTCATTGTATCTTAAATCAGACTTCGTGTTTTATATCTCGGTTTTTTAAACTGCTCAGTTAAGTTAGGATGTTACAACTGCCGCATGTTCGTACTACTGTATCTCAGTTTTCTAAAGTCAAACAAGCAGAAACCGGTGGTAGTGACCGGTCCGCTTTCTGTTTGACATTTTTGTAGTAGTATATTAAGTAGTAGTAGTCTCGTTGAGTAGGTCATGATCTTTCAGTTTCGATTGACAAAATGGGAACATCAGTTTCGATTTGAGTTAATCAATTCTGCCGTTTACTATTTGATCAAAAAACTTAAGAACGATGCGATTGTAGCTTGTCGCTAAATCTTCAGGCTCGGTAAAGAACCTGAAGATTTGATTAAGAGTAGTTATTTTAAGGAGATCCTGGCCTCCTTGTGTACCTATATAATTATTTGTAGTAGTCGGGAATAAATAATTTGCATTCGGAGTGCAAGTGAACGCAAATGCATAAAACCGAGAATGTCTCGTGTTTGATGCTTGTTGATTTATTTGCGTTAAGGTTTGCATTACGAAAATTGAAAATTATTGGTTTGTTTTATTGGTGCCTTCTCATTTCCGATTGAGCACATCACAAAGGTGGGGGATTCGGTACATTCCGGCTGGTAATTTTGTACGCAATTAACAGGACAAACTGTTTTTTGAGCTTAAAAGTGATTGTTTTATGGCAGATTTGACGTTTTTCGACTGCTTGTCTTCACGTTTGCCCCGAACGAATGAATGCCGGCTTGTTCGTGCTTTTCATCCATCGGATTTTGCTTTCGCATATGCGGTTTCTGCTATCCGTTTAGAGGTTTCTGCTTAGCATCGAGCGGTTATTGTTGTCCATCGAGCGGTTGTTGCTTAGCATTGATCGGATCTTGTTTACCGTTGAGGGGATCTTGCTTAGCGTTGAATGGATCTTGTTGTCCGTCGAGCGGTTATTGCTTAATATCGAGCGGTTATTGTTTCCCATTGAGCGGTTGTTGTTTAGCATCGAGAGCTTATTGTTGCCCGTTCAGCAGGCTCTGTTTAACGATGAGAGGTTGTTGCTCACTTAATTGCTATTGCAGGGGTGTGGTTTTAGCTTTCTTTTGGTAGTCGGACGGGTTTTCGCCAAAGTGTTTTTTGAATTGCTTGCTGAAGTAATTGGCATCGGAGTAGCCAACAGCAAATGCAACTTCGCTGATCGGTGTCGACGGATCGGCAAGCAGACCCGCCGCTTTTTTCATGCGGACGATCCGTATAAAATCTTTCGGTGCATAGCCCGCCAGCCCTTTCATCTTTTTATAAAAAACGGTACGCCCGAAATTAAAGTGGGTGAGTAGTTCGTCGACTGAAAATTCGGGGTCGGCCATATTTTCTTCAATTAGTCGGATTACGCTGTTGATAAACTCCTGGTCGGCTGTTGATGTACTCAACTCCTGAGGGGCGGCTTTCAGGTCGCGGGTAAAGCGTTCGCGGAGCTGTTTGCGCTGGCGAAGGATATTTTCAACGCGTTTTTGCAGGTAAATCATGTTGAAGGGCTTCGTAATGTAGTCGTCGGCACCTATTTCGATTCCTTCAATTTTGTGTTCTTCCAACGATTTAGCCGTTAACAGGATGATCGGAATGTGGCTGGTGTGAAACTCACCCTTTAAGATGGAAGTTAGTTCAATCCCATCCATTTCGGGCATCATAATGTCACAGATAATTAGCTCAGGGCTTTCATTCTTGGCGACTTCCAGCCCAATGCGTCCGTTTTCGGCCTGCAGAACATGAAATTTTTGGCCCAGCTGCGTGGCCAGCCAGCTACGCAAATCCGGGTTGTCTTCGACCACGAGGATCGTTTGTTTTTTCACCATCCTGCGTCCGTTTGGTTCTTCCTGGGCCTCGGGTTCTTCCTGCTCTTCCACTTCAATAAAGCGGTTGGTATAAGCCAGATCCTGTGTGATTTGGTCAGGAGCTTCCGTTGGTGTGTATGGTAAGGTTACGCAGAAGCAGCTTCCTTTACCGAATTCACTTTTTACGGTAATATCGCCATCCATCAGCTCAATTAATTCCTTGCTTAGCGATAGGCCGATACCTGTGCTGGATTCATCTTTCCATTTGGAGCGGTGCCCAAAAGTGAACCGCTCAAACAGGAGCGGAATGTCTTGTTCCCGGATTCCCTCGCCTTCGTCCTCCACTGAAATACGCACCTGTTGCTGTTCCGAAGAAACTTCGAGCTTGAGTTTAACCCCCTGGTGTTCGGCGGTATGTTTAAAGGCATTGGAAAGCAGGTTGAAAATGATCTTTTCCAGTGATTTATAGTTAAGGCTGGCATCCAGTTGTTCGACCTGTGATTCAAAAGAGAAGTTGATTTTCTTCTTACCTGCCAGCGGATTAAATACCTGGGCGATTTCGGAAAGGAAATAAACCAGGTTCCCCGGTGTTAATTCGTTCTTCAGGAAGCCTTTTTGTATTTTCCGGAAATCCATCAGCTGTTCAATTAGCTCCAACAGGCGACGGGTGTTGCGTTTAACCATTCGCAGTGGCTTCGATACGTTGGCTGGTAAGTTTCTATCGGCCAGCAAGTCTTCCACAGGGCCGAGTATCAGTGCCAACGGCGTCTTAAATTCATGCGAAATACTGGTATAGAATTTCAGTTTGTCATCGGCCAGTTGTTTCTCAAATTCAACTTCATGCTTCAGTTTAATCCGTTCGAGCGTAAATTTCCGGATTAATATAAACAGACTGGCCGCCAAAAGTACGTAAAGCAAATAGGCCCACCCGGTACGCCAGGGCGGAGGGGTAATTGTAATCGGAAGTTGCAGCTCCGGATTGACCCACAAACCGTCGCTGTTACTGGCGCGAAGACGGAAAAGATAATGGCCCGGTTTTAATTCGCGATAAATGGCTTTGTTGAGGTTGCCGTTTTTGTTCCAGTTTCGTTCGTAATTCTCCAGCTTGAATTCGTATTGAATTTTCGATGGTGCTTTGTAGTCGAGGGCCGCAAACTCCAACGTGATGAAGTTTTGTTTGTATTTCAGCCTGATTGCTTTTTGCGGATTGGCAATTTCTTTTCGTGCCTCTTGCAGAATTTCCTGATTTGTTTGGTTATTGATTTGAAGGTCGGTCAACACAACCGGAACCTGTCGCTCCTGCTTTTGAATTTCCGAAGGCTTAAACCACAGAAAGCCGGACAAGTTTCCGAAGATGATCTTGCCATTGGTGGTTCGAATGCCTTTACCCTCTGAAAACGAGTTTTCGGCCAGGCCGTCTGATTCATAAAATTTTTCAATCTCCTGACTTTTTGTATCCACTTTGGATAGTCCGAAGTCGGTACTAACCCAAAGTTGCTTGTTCCTGTCTTCAACAAAGCTCAGAATCAGGTTGCTCGACAGGCCGTTGGTGGTTGTTATTTGTCTAAAATCAAAGTGTCGCCCATCGCGGGTTCCCACAAACTGGTCTATGCCTCCGCCGTAAGTACCCACCCAGATCTTTTGGTTTGAATCTTCAAACAAACAAATAATGTCGTTGTATGATAAGCTTGACGGGCGATTGTCCTGCAAGATTTGAATGAAACGTTTGTTGTCTGATTCCAGGTAATTTTTGCTCAGGAAGTTTAAGCCGTTTGCTGTCCCAATCCACATATTGTGCTCGTTGTCTTCCAAAAAACACCGAACACGGTTGTCGGTAATCGAGAACCGGTCGTCGGGGTTTTGCAGGTAACGCAGTATTTCCTGGTTTTCCTTCAGTGGATTTCGGATAATATTGATTCCCCCATGATACATGCCAACCCACATTTGTCCTTTGGAGTCCATGTGAAGGTCGAAAATATCGTTGTAGGTAATTGTATTATCGCCTGAGTAACGGGCATAATGGACAATTTCAGGTTTCAGGTTTGTGTCCTTCGGATCTTTGGGAAGTCCTTTCAAAACTATAATTCCGTTTCCTTTGGTACCAATCCAAATGTTTCCGCTTCGATCTTCTTCAAAACAGTAAATTCCGGTTGAAATTTGCTGTTCTCCCAGCTTGTCGTTCAGGTTGAAGAGAGGCTTCAGATCCTGGTTGTACACCTGAACATCTCCACGCTTATTTCCGGCCCAGATCCATTTCCGGCTGTCCTGAAATAAAGCTCTGGTTTCACTTTGGAAATTCGAGTTTTGGCTTAGTGTCTGGGTACTGTTATGAAAATGGTTTTGCTGAAGGTTGATCTTGTTTAAGCCTCTTTTGTAAGTTCCGGCCCATAAGTTCCCGGAACGATCTTCAAATAAAGACAATACCAGGTTGGAGGACAAGCTTCCCGGGTTGTTTTCCTCATGAAGATATTGGTCGAAGGTTTCCGTTTGTCGGTTAAAGCGGGAAATACCTCCACCATAGATACCTATCCAGAGGTTGTTGTTGTGATCTTCAACGATAATTTGCTTTTCGCCTTCTACAACCGACTGCCTGATTTCCGGTTTTAGGGCATAATGCGTAAACTTCATTTTTTCCGGTTGAAAGCGGACGATGCCCCGTAAATTGGTTATTAGCCAAAAATCACCTTCCCGATCAACGTGACATGATGTGATATAGTTGGTTGTCAGTTCACTGTTTCGTGCTCTTATGTGGTGTGTTGCGCCGGTTTTAGGGTTGTAGCTTACGAGCCCGTTTCGCGTACCTCCGTATATGATTCCATCGCGGCTTTCTTTAATGAAACAAAATTGATTGAAGGCAGCATTTTTATGGTCGCTTTTCCATAAAAGGTGGGCTTGGCCTTGGCTTAATTCGAAGAACTCACCGGACTTGCACCCAATCCAGCAAGTGTCCCGGCGATCATATACCTCAGTAACACTCAAGGCAGGATCCGTCAGGTAATTGCTGACTGAATCTTTATCTTCCGGATTGATACGATCGCTGGTTAAATGGCATAAGCCGGAAGCCGTACCGATCCATAATCCTCCGTCAGCTGCTTTTTGAATGAAATTGAGTTGATTGTTGGGTAACAGGTTCGATTCGTTAAACCAAGTCCATTGGTAGTCCGGGGAATCCGGCGACGAAATTATTCGGATACACCCATGGTTGGACAAATATAACCAGACAACTCCTGGCGAACTTTCGTAAATAAAATGAATAGTTTGGTTTTCAAATTTATCGGAAAGGGCTGCAGGGAAGTTTACAAATTCTTCGGTTTTAGGATCGAAACGGTGCGCTAAATCATCATAAGTGGTCAGCCAAATGTAGCCTGCACCATCCTGAAACATATCCCGTATTTTATTATTACTGATTGACGTCGAATTGTTGGGATCATACAGGAAATTTTTAAATCCTTGACCATCGTACCGGCTTAAGCCGTTGAGTGTTCCAAACCAAAGGTAGCCGTCTTTATCCTGAATGATGGAACGCACTGAATTATTGGCCAATCCTTCCTCAATATCCAAATGCTCAAAGGTGAATCGCTCTTGTGCGGAAACAAAAGTCGCAAAACAAAATAATATGGCGATTAGGAAGATTCTCACTCAAAAGGTCAATTAGCACCCGCTAAAATAAGATATAATCTTGAATAAGATGGAGTAAAGACTCGGAATGTTGCTATTTGAATGGGATCTCGAGGCTGTACTTGCGGGCAACAAGGCTGATGTAAAAAAGTTGAAAAGCATGATAAATCATCACCGGAACGAGAAATAAACTGCCCATTGTACTGCCGGCAAACAAAACTCCAACCATCACCGAACCATGTACCAATGATTTTTTGGAGCCGCAAAACAGAACGGTAATGCGGTCTTCCCGGTTGAAATGGATGGTTTTGGTAAGCAATTTTGTTCCTTCAAAAACAATGAAAAAAAGCAAGATCACACAGGCCGACAAGATGAGCAACGAATGTCCCGGAATACTTTCGAAAATACCATTTGTAAACGAATCGCTAAAGCTTCGGTATACAATGGCCAAAATCACCGATTTATCGAACAGGCTGATTCGTTTCTTGTTGCGATTTGCCCAGTTACCCCAGAAACGGTGCATGAACAGACCCACAATTACAGGAATGAGGATTTGAATGATCAGGTCGCGAATAACTTCACTAAAAGCAAAGGACTCGGCTTGCTGGTCCAGAAATAGTCCCATCCAGGCGGGCGTCATGATAATTCCGATTACGCCGGATATGCTGGCATTGAAAATAGCACTTGGGATATTTCCACCAGCAATGGATACCATAACCACCGATGAGCTAACCGTGCTGGGTAGTGCGGCAAGAAAGAAAACGGCGAGCCACAATATTTCCTGCTGCGTGCCCCGAAAAAACGGATAAAACAACAGTAGCAAGAAGGGGAATACGAGGAAGGTGATAATTTGAATTAAGATGTGCAGCCGCCAGTTACTTAAATCTTCTTTCAGCTTTTCGGGACTTAGTTTTAAGCCGTAAAAGAAAAATAAAAGTGCGATACCTCCTTTTATTAAAGTTGAAAGTTCTATGAAGCTACCTTCGGCACCAATCCCCGGAATAATCCGGGCAAGGATGATCATTCCGATTATACCGGCAATAAAACCGTCGGGAATGATTCGTTGGATGGCTGTTCGAACTTTCTTTTTCATGAGATGAATTAAGGTGCTCACAAAGATGCTCAATTTCCGGCAATTTGCCGATTCGCTTTTCTCAAAACAGGCTCAGTTTACATTTCCATAAAAAATAGTCGGATTCGTGTAACGTAATGACTTTTCAGTCGTCGTAATTCATGTGTAGGATGATATTGAAAGGTAGTAGGTATTAGCAGTTACCATTAGCTAGAGGTTATTCACGCCAAAAAATCGGTCGTTTATCGAAATAGTTCTGCAAAACGATTTCAAAATAGAGACTTTTGATAACAGAATACAGAAACAAAACAAACAAGCCATGATTAAACTAACCAACATTCACAAATCGTACGAGATGGGGAGCAGTAAATTGCATGTATTAAAAGGCATTGATCTGGATATCCAACAAGGCGAATTTGTGTCGATTATGGGGTCTTCCGGTTCCGGGAAATCTACTCTGCTAAATATTTTAGGAATTCTGGATAATTATGACGAGGGTAGTTATCATTTGGGAGGAAAGTTGATTTCGAATATGTCGGAGAAAAAAGCTGCTCAACTACGCAATGAGATGGTCGGTTTTGTATTTCAGTCCTTCAACCTTATTTCCTTTAAAAACGCCATGGAGAATGTGGCTTTACCATTATACTACAAAGGTGTTAGCCGAAAAAAGCGGAATTTGATAGCGATGGAATACCTGGATCGTCTGGGCCTGAAACCCTGGGCCGAACATATGCCAAACGAGATGTCGGGTGGACAGAAACAACGGGTGGCCATTGCACGAGCTTTGATCTCGAAACCTAAGATTCTTTTAGCCGACGAGCCAACTGGTGCCCTGGATACCACGACATCGTATGAGGTGATGGGAATCCTGAAAGAAATTAACGATGCCGGGA
The DNA here is from genome assembly GCF_059905295.1 of Mangrovibacterium sp. Taxonomy (NCBI): domain Bacteria; kingdom Pseudomonadati; phylum Bacteroidota; class Bacteroidia; order Marinilabiliales; family Prolixibacteraceae; genus Mangrovibacterium; species Mangrovibacterium sp. The sequence goes on along the minus strand of NZ_JBZQJF010000100.1, from coordinate 1,193 downwards.
TCACCGTACTCCTCGTTACCCACGAACATGACATTGCATCGATGACCCAAAAGATTGTGCGCTTGAAAGATGGCTTGATTGATGAAGTTATCATAAATGGTAATTTGGCCGATTTTCGTCATCAGTATGCTCATGAAATGGAACCTGTTTAAAACCTTGATCTTATGTTCGACCTCGATAAATGGCAAGAGATTTTTGCCACCATCAAAAAAAATAAATTAAGGACTTTTTTAACGGGCTTTGCAATCGCCTGGGGAATCTTTATGCTAATGGTTTTGCTTGGTGCCGGAAATGGATTGAGCAACGGTGTAGGCTCAAACTTTGAGGGCAATGCTACCAATGCATTGTGGATTTGGAGCCGCGAAACAAGTATTCCTTATCAGGGGCTAAAAGCAGGGAGGCGGATTTATTTTGACATGAAAGATTATGATGACATCAAAAAGATGGATGGCATCGATAAAATTTCAGCAAGGTATTTCAGTAACTCACGGATCTATTCCTACAAAAATGAATATGGACAATATACAACACAGGGGTGTCATCCCGATTATCGCGATATTGAAAAACTAGAAATCAAAGAAGGCCGTTTCCTGAATGACATTGACATTCAGTACAAGCGAAAAGTCGTTGTGATTGGAAAAGAAATTAAGGAAGCACTATTTAAAGGGGTAGACCCGATTGGCGAATATCTAAACATTGGTGGTGTACTTTACAAGGTTGTAGGAGTGTATGCTGAATCAGACCCACGTGAAGGTGCGCAACAAGGCTTAATACCCATTACCACTGCTCAGCTCATTTTTAATATTGGCGATCGGGTGCATAATCTGGCGCTAACCACGACTGATGTTTCTAAAAAAGAAAGCCTCCAGATTGAAAAGAAAGTCCGGGCATTGCTGGCTGCAAATCATAAAGTAGATGTAAATGATACGCGGGCAATTGGTATTTACAACTCCTTGGAAGATTACATTGAAACCATGAATATTTTTAAGGCTATAAAAATGTTTATCTGGTTAATTGGTATCGGAACGCTCATTGCCGGTATTGTTGGCGTCAGCAACATCATGCTGATTGTCGTGAAAGAAAGAACAAAGGAAATTGGTATCCGAAAAGCGATTGGTGCTTCGCCATCGTCAATTATTGGTTTGGTTCTACTCGAATCTGTTTTTATAACCCTGTTGGCAGGATACATTGGC
>NZ_JBZQJF010000099.1:0-10817 GCF_059905295.1 Mangrovibacterium sp. | reverse complement strand
GGAGCAAAATGATCCACACATTCATATCCAACAGGTCTAACCAATTGAAAATATAAGGGTACTTCTCTTTGACATTAACTACGCGCAACATCGGAGCATCAGCCGCCAGACTTTCAAGTACCAAGCCACGTACTTGGCTGTTTATCTCACTCAACTGATCCAGATCATCAACAAAAATCTCAAAGCCACTAATTTGCCTGTCCGTCCAATTATTTAAACGCTGTACATGCCGAAGATCAGCCAGTACAAACATTCGGTCGAACTCTTCTAATCCTGTTTTAAAAATTCCACCAACGGTAAACTGCCTAATCCGGGGGAGCTTCTCATCAGCATTTAGGAAATACATCCGGAATTTATCCCCAAGTTTCAGCTTAAGTAAAGCGGAGATCTGCTCCGAGATCCACACTTGATCCGAACGAGCCGAATCAAGTTTGATCTTTTTACCTTCAACTTTATACTTCTCAAAAAAATGCCAGTCAAAATCGCTTGAAATTCCCTTCAATACAACACCTTGAATTTCATCACCAGCTTTAATAATACCGGGTTTGGTGGCGAATTTTTGAATATGCCGAATACCGGGGATGGAGTCTAATGAAGCAAGAAAGGGCTGATTCTCATCAATCGGAACCGTCTGATAGCTCTGGTTACTGTCGTAGTTCACAATCTGGAGGTGTGCAGCAAAGCCATTCACCTTTCCGGCAATTTCACGTTGAAAGCCCGTAACAATAGCAACCGACAGGATCATCACAACCATTCCCAGGCTAATGCCGGCAACAGCCAAACGTACAATTCGTCGTGACAGATGCTGCTCCGAATCTTTCGAAGAAAACAGCCGCCGTGCTATAAATAATTCGGTATTCAAATCAAGGGATTGAAAGTTAGCCCCTAAATCTACAAACTTTCTGCGGTTCGACGATTAACAAAAGGAAGAATCACCCAGGCAACTACCCCCATCAAAATCAACATGGCAGTCATTGAAGAGTGGGCCAGAAAAGCAAAAACAACAGCATCAGATTTACTTACACCATAAACAATGAGTGCCTGAATAACCATAAAATGCCATGCTCCAATACCTCCCTGAACCGGTGCGACCATGCCAAAACTACCTAACACAAAAGTCATTAAACCAGCAATGGCTGTCAAGTTCGAAGTGAAGCCAAAAGCAAAGAATACAACATACAGCATCAGGTAATACATCACCCAAATAAACACCGTATGAAAAATAAAGACCCCCTTATTCTTCATATTTTTAATCGTTCGAAGTCCCTCACCAAATTTTTGCGAAAATTCACGAATTTTATGAAACAGAGCAGAATGTTTAATCTTTTGTCTGAAGAAATAAAAGAGGGCAACAATTACAATCACTGTCAGGATTGCGATTGGCGATAAGGTTATGCTTTTCACCTTTTCTTCCACCTGTGGGTTATTATGCAAAAACTGAATCAGCTTTCCAAACTGGGTGCCAATAACAATGAGCGTCAGCAGCAGCATCATGATAACGTCGATAATTCGCTCGGTAACAACCGTCCCCACCAACTTGGTGAAAGACATTTTCTCGTACCTGGCCAACACGCCACAACGGGAAATTTCCCCCATCCGCGGAATAACCAGGTTCATCAGATAACCGACCATCACCGCCAAAAAGGTATTCAAGGTACGCGGACGACGCCCCAGAGGCTCAATCATGAGGCCCCAACGAAGCGTTCGGCTAATGTGGCTCAACAAACCTAAAAACAGCGAAACCCAAATCCAGGTATAGTTAACATCATTCTTTAGAATGGATTCTATACGCTTAACATCCTGATCTTTGTAAACGAGCCAAAAAATGACCATGCCCAAGGCAAAAAAGGCCAGGACTTTAAGAATTTTCAATAGCTTATGTTTCAAAACCAACTTGTTTATTTCTGAAAATGCGCTATTTTTAAAAAAGGTTTAGCACCACTTTCAAGCATTTTTATAAGTACTTTTTTAAATTTGCACGCCTTTAAAAAAGCCAGAATTCGCGACAAAAATAAATATTTGTTTTAAACCTCATTCTTTTTAAAAACATATTCGAGAATTCGAATCACTAGTTAAGTAACAATGACCACAGTTAGGGCTAAAAAAAATTTAGGGCAACATTTTTTAAAAGATCAAAACATTGCTCGCAAAATTGTTGACAGTTTGCACGCTGAGTCAATTTCTGACGTTTTGGAAATTGGCCCGGGAATGGGCGTTTTGACGCAGTATTTACTACAAAACCCTGACTTCAAAACTTCGGTTGTGGAAATCGACCACGAGTCGGTTGATTACCTGAAACAGCATTATCCGGATTTGACAGACCGGATCATCTCGAAAGATTTTCTAAAACTGAAGCTGGAAGAATATTTTCCTGAAAAGTTTGCAGTGATCGGGAATTTCCCATACAACATTTCATCGCAAATATTTTTCAAAGTTTTGGATTATAAGAACCAGGTTCCCGAAGTTGTCGGAATGATTCAAAAAGAAGTTGCCGAGCGTTTGGCAACCGGTCCGGGGTCGAAGACATATGGAATCCTGAGCGTATTGCTTCAGGCTTATTACGATATCGAATATCTTTTTACAGTACACGAGAACGTCTTCAACCCGCCACCCAAAGTAAAGTCGGCGGTTATTCGCTTAACCCGCAATAAGCGTAAAAAGCTGGACTGTGACGAAAAATTGTTTGCAACCATCATCAAAGCAGCTTTCAACCAGCGCCGAAAGACGATGCGCAACTCGCTGAAGCAATTTATTACCGATGAAGATCTCAAAGCAAACGAAATTTTTAATCTTCGACCGGAACAACTAAGCGTTACCGACTTCGAAAATTTAACCCGGCTGATTCAGGCTCAGCCATAAAAACCCCGGAAGCCTATGAGCGTTGAATTGAACATGGAATTTATCCTCAAACTTCAGGATTTGATTGAAACAGAATCATCCGCTGAAGTTTTGAAGATGCTGGAAGATTTGCACCCCACCGACATCGCGGAAATCATGGACAAGTTAACCATGGATGAAGCGAAATACCTCTACCTTCAACTGAATGGAGAGATGGCTTCCGACGTCTTATTGGAAATACCTGAAAATGTTCGTCGTCGTTTCTTAAGGGTACTCCCTCCCGAGGTTATCGCCCATCAGTTTGTCGAGCACATGGATTCGGACGATGCAGCCGATATTATGGGGGAACTCGAAGAAGAGGTTGTTGAAGCCGTTCTTTCGGAAATTGAAGACAAAGAACAAGCCGGCGATATTGCGGATTTGCTGGAATACGACGAAGATACTGCGGGGGGCTTGATGGCCAAGGAATTGGTTAAAGTGAACGAAAACTGGAACGTTCAAACCTGCCTGAAGGAAATCTCAAGTCAATCGGAAGAAATCGACGAAATTTACTACGTCTATGTTATCGACGACGACAATATACTCAAAGGCGTACTTTCACTTTCAAAGTTGATTCAGAAACCAACACACAGCAAGGTAAAAGACTTAATAAACGAAGATATTCAGTGGGTAAAAACCGATGCCAGCCAGGAAGAAGTTGCCCAAATCATGGAAAAATACGACTTGGTCGTATTACCTGTCGTTGATCAGATTGGCCGACTAAAAGGACGAATCACAATCGATGACGTTGTTGATGTGATTCGTGAGGAAACCGGCAAGGACTATCAAATGGTTTCAGGGATCACCGGTGATGTCGAATCGACCGACAATGTTTGGCGACTAACAAGAGTGCGCATCCCCTGGTTACTGATTGGCACTTTTGGCGGACTAACCGGCGCCCAGGTGCTAAGCTCGCATCAGGCCACTCTGAATCAGATACCGGCAATGGCTTTTTTCATCCCACTAATTGCTGCAACAGCTGGTAACGTAGGCGTTCAGTCGTCGTCAATTGTTGTGCAAACACTCGCTGCCGGAACCCGAAAATTCGATACTCTCAGTAAAAAACTCTTTAAAGAGTTGGGAGTTGGTTTGATTACCGGCTTATTTTTTGCCTTATTGATTTTCGGCTACAACTACCTGTTCAGCGATAGTTACAAACTCACATTAACCGTTAGCTGCACCCTCTTCATCGTCATCGTCTGTGCATCGCTCTTCGGTACCTTAATTCCGCTCATATTAAACCGGTTTAAGGTTGATCCGGCAGTTGCAACCGGCCCCTTTATTACCACAATGAACGATATACTTGGGCTTTTACTCTATATGGGTGTTGCCAACTTCTTTTTTAATATGCTTGGATGAAAAAAAGAATTCTGATCGGTCGTTACGATGAGGCTGAATTCCCGGAACTTCAGCTTGAAAACATTGAAGTAAAGATTGATAGCGGAGCATTTACCTCCAGCTTTCATTGTCATAACATTGAGCTTATCGAGCAAGACGGAGAAAAAAAACTGCATTGCAATTTTTTAGATCCCGATCATGCGCAATATCACAACAAAGAATTTATATTTGACCGCTTCACAAAAAGGCGAATCCGCAGCTCAAACGGGCAGATGGAAGAACGGTATTGCATTGAAACTCAAATCCGTCTCTTCAATCAAAATTTCCCGATTGAACTGACATTAAGTGAACGCGGACAAATGAAATTCCCGGTTTTACTGGGGCGCCAGTTTCTTTCGCGTCGCTTTGTGATTGATAGCTCCAAAACGAGACTATCCGCCAAAAATGAAGTATGGTCATTAATGCTCAAAAAGCAAGAAAACAGACATCAATAAATATAGTACTAAAACAAAGTGAAAATTGTCATTTTATCCCGCGACCTTAATCTCTATTCAACCCAACGATTGGTTGAAGCCGGAGAAAAGAAGGGACACCAGATGCTGGTAGTCGATCACTCCAAATGCGACTTAGTGATTGAAAAAAAGAAACCTGCAATCATTTACAAAGGTCACATGCTCGAGCATGTCGATGCTGTTATTCCACGCATTGGAGCTTCCGTAACGTTCTATGGAACCGCCGTTGTTCGGCAGTTCGAAATGATGAAAGTATTTTCAGCCATCGAGTCCCAAGCTCTTGTTCGCTCACGCGATAAACTACGCAGCCTTCAAATTTTAAGTCGTGCCGGGCTGGGACTCCCCAAAACGGTTTTCACCAATTACTCCCGCAACGTTAGTGACATTCTAAAAAGTGTTGGCGGAGCACCGGTGGTTATCAAACTACTGGAAGGCACACAGGGTCTGGGCGTGGTTTTAGCTGAAAACGACAATGCCGCGGAGTCGGTGATCGAGGCCTTCAATGGCTTAAAAGCCCGGGTAATTGTACAGGAATATGTCGAAGAGGCAAAAGGATCCGACATTCGGGTATTTGTAGTCGACGGAGTGGTTGTTGGTGCCATGAAACGGCAAGCCAAAGAAGGCGAGTTCCGCTCGAATCTACACCGCGGCGGCTCTGCTTCGGTTTATGAGCTAAGCGAGGAAGAAGAAAATGCAGCACTAAAGGCTGCTCGTGTTATGGGCCTCGGCATTGCCGGTGTTGACATACTGCAATCAAAACACGGCCCGCTGATCCTGGAAGTCAACTCCTCTCCCGGCCTGGAGGGTATTGAAGCAGCAACCGGGAAAGACATTGCCAACAACATTATCCGATATGTAGAAAGAAACGTTTAACAGCATGAAAAATCAGCCACTTCAATTGCTCGGGCAAACAATCCCATCAGGTAGAAAAACAATTATCAACCTGGAAACGGCCCGATTGCACACCCACAACAAGATTGAGGTGCCTGTAATAATTGAGCGAGGCAGAGAAGCCGGTCCGGTTTTACTTTTGATCGGAGGCATTCATGGTAACGAAATCAATGGCGTAGAGATCATACGCGGGCTTATTGCGCAAAAATACAATAAACCAACCCATGGCACAGTCATTTGTATTCCTGCCCTGAATGTCCTCGGATTTCTCAACCAAACCCGCGAATTCCCGGATGGCAAAGATCTCAATCGCATGTTTCCGGGGACACAAAGCGGATCCCTGGCCAGCCTGTTTGCCTGGAACCTCATGAATAAAATTCTCCCTGTTGCCGACTATATAGTCGACTTTCATACGGGAGGTTCAAACCGCTTCAACAGTTCGCAAATTCGAATCAGCAAAGAGCATCCCGATCTGCTTGAACTGGCAAAAGTTTTCCGGCCTCGCTTCATCGTCATGGCTCCCGACCGTGAAAAGTCGTTTCGTGAGGCAGCCACCAAAGCCGGTAAAAAAATCATTCTTTTCGAAGGTGGCAAATCGCTCGACATCCACAACCGGATCACACAACGAGGCGTAAATGGTGTTTTGCGATTAATGCACCACCTAAACATGCGAGATTTCTCGGCAGAAATTGCCACCATGAACGGCAACGACCCGATTCTCATTCGCCGCTCCAACTGGATCAGGGCTCGCCATGGCGGAATGTTTCGTTTCCATGTAAAGGATGGTGCCAAAGTTGAAAAAGGAGATATCATTGGTAGCATATCCGATCCTTACGGCGCATTTGAAAAAGCAGTAAGGATTCCGGAAAGCGGTTATATTATCGGGCTCAACCACGCCCCCATCATTTACCAAGGCGATGCACTCATCCACTTGGGGAAGACTGAGTAAGCAACCGAGAATAACCTGAAGATTTAAGCCCAAACAAATCTATGGGAGAATTATGCGGCATTGATTGCTGCAACCGGATCAAGACGTGAGGCAATCCAAGCCGGCACGGAACCGGCAATCAAACCAATTACACCGGAAACCATTAAACCAAGTACAATATTTTTAAGACTTAAGGTTAAATGTAGATCGGCAGCACTACTCACAATCAATACACCTCCAAATACCAACACCAAGCCAATCAACCCTCCAATCAATGAAAGAATAACAGCCTCGAAAATAAACTGCAATAAAATGAAATAGCGTTTCGCTCCCAGCGACTTTTGAATTCCAATTACCCGGGTTCGCTCCTTGACTGATACAAACATGATATTGGCAATTCCAAAACCACCAACCAAAATACTGAACCCGCCAATTACAGCCCCTGCAATATTGAAAACGAGAAAAAAGGAATCGAAACGATTCGAAATGACCCCGGTTTCATTTACCGCAAAATCGTTATCCTCCATCGGACGTAACTGGTGAATACTTCGCATGGCTCCTTCAATGTCGGCCAGGAACAAATCCTTCTCAACACCGGCTTTTGCCCGGGCATTAATCGTTTGCCCCATATCGCGGTCTTTAAAGTCAACCATCGATGCAGCAAAGGCAGTCGAAATATGCAGGCGTTTATCCATGCTAGTTCCAAACATATCAATTCCCTTTCGCTTATAGGTACCAATAATCAGCACACGCCGCCCTTTAACTTTGACTTGCTTTCCAATGGGATTTATCCCCCGAAACAACCGATCAGCCAACTCAGCTCCGATTACCGCCATCGGGGTACCACTGTACATTTCCGACTCGGTAAAATAACGCCCGCGCTCAACTTCCAGATTCCACAAATCAAATAAATCATAGGTTGTTGCCATTACCTCTACATTCTCAGCAACATCCCCTTCAAACTGTACCGTTGCATTGAACCCAAAAAGGAATGCAGCTTTATCCGTCGTTGAAGAGCGTTTTAGCAAATCATCAACATCCTGCACTTTCGGCACAGGACGGTTCATATAGCGCCACCATGGATATTCCGATTCTCCCTCAGGAGGCGTCCAGGGCCACTTCTGAATAAAAACCATATTCGTTCCAAGGGAGCTCAGGCTATTGCGCATGTATTTCTCCAACGAATCGATCACGGTAAAAACCGATATGATAGCAAAAATTCCAATTGTAATTCCCAGCAACGACAATATCGTTCGCAATTTATTAGCCCGAAGCGCATTGATGGAAAAAGCAAAGCTCTCTATGATTAATCGTAACAGAAGCATCAAGTACCATTTTCTGTAAAGTTAAAAGAATTCATTTTCCCTCATCCCCATGCGCTCTCAATTTTATTTTGAAACACGGTGGTCAACATCTTTTCTGTACCAAAAAAACTTTCTATTTTCATGGCTAAGTTTTTCAGAATAGATGTGAAATCCAATCAGATAAATTCACAGAAATTACTATCTTTGCGACGCATTTTTAACCATTTGTAAATGAAGGATTTAAAAAAGATAAAATCGGCCCTTATTTCGGTTTATCATAAGGATAGACTCGATGTAATTGTAAAAAAACTGAATGAATTAGGTGTTGAACTTTACTCAACTGGTGGTACTCAAAGTTTTATCGAGAGTTTAGACATTCCCGTTACAGCTGTTGAAAACCTGACCGGTTATCCGTCAATTCTTGGTGGACGTGTAAAAACCCTTCACCCCAAAATATTTGGAGGTATCCTGAACCGTCGCGAAAACGCTGGTGACCAGGAACAAATCGCCCAATACGAGATTCCTGAAATTGATTTGGTGATTGTTGACCTCTACCCTTTCGAAGAAACGGTTGCTTCCGGAGCTTCCGAAGAAGATATTATCGAGAAGATTGACATCGGTGGTATTGCACTGATCCGAGGAACAGCGAAAAACTTCAACGACGTTATTATCGTTTCTTCACGAGATCAATATGAAGATTTCATTGAATTACTGAATTCAAAAAATGGCGAAAGCTCATTGGAAGACCGCAAAGAATTTGCCCGCAAAGCATTTGCAACTTCTTCACACTACGACTCAGCCATTTTCAACTACTTTAACGGCAGTGGCATCAACGATAAAAACCGGATTAGCCTGAACGACGGCAAAGTATTGCGTTATGGCGAAAACCCGCACCAATCGGCGACTTTCTACAAGTTCGACAATGCCGATTCACAAGTAACTTTGGCTAATGCCCAGGTGTTGCAAGGCAAAGAGTTGTCGTATAACAATCTGCTGGATGCCGATGCAGCCTGGAAATCAGTTTCGGATGCTTACCACTCGGTAACACACATCGAAAACAAAGTGGCGGTCTCTGTCATCAAACACCTTAACCCTTGCGGACTGGCTGTTACCGACAATATTCTGAAATCATTGGATTTGGCTTGGGAAGGTGACCCTATCAGTGCTTTCGGTTCAATCATCTGCTTCACAGATACGGTTACTGCAGAAGTCGCTCAATGGTTCGGTAAAAAATTCGTTGAGATCATCATCGCACCGGCCTTCACTCCTGAAGCGTTGGAAATTTTCAGTAAAAAGAAGAATCTTCGCTTGCTGGTTACTCCGGTAAAAGCTGAAACAACCAGCGAAAAATTGTTCCGCTCAATCAGCGGTGGTATGCTTGTTCAGGACGAAGATGAAGGTATGGACAGCGAATTCAAGAACGTGACAAAAATTCAGTTCGACAGCAATAAAATGAATTTAGCCAAGTTTGGTATTACAGCATGTAAGCATTTAAAAAGTAATGCCATTGCTATTGTTACTGAAAAAGAAGACGGATCATTCTGGTTAACAGGAGCCGGTATGGGACAACCAAACCGTCTGGACAGTATGCGCCAATTGACAATGCCTCGCTTCGACCTGAAAGAAGGTGTAAAAATTGAAGAATCTGTTGTTATTTCAGATGCTTTCTTCCCATTCCGCGACAGTATTGAAGCAGCCAACGAATATGGTGTGAAATACATTGTTGAGCCGGGTGGTAGTATTCGCGACGAGGAAGTGATTGAAGCTTGTGACGAATTTGGCATTGCCATGCTGTTTACCGGTCGCCGTCACTTTAAACATTAATTTGACATTAGGAGATTTAATACATGGGATTGTTTTCATTCTTAACCCAGGAAATTGCTATTGACCTGGGGACAGCAAATACCATCATCATACAAAACGATAAAATTGTATTGGACGAGCCTTCAGTTGTAACTATCGACATGAAGACTGAAAAGCTTTTTGCGATTGGCGAAAAAGCCCGTCAGATGGAAGGACGTACTCCGCCAAACCTGAAAACGATTCGCCCGTTACGCGATGGTGTAATTGCCGACTTCAACGCGGCAGAGCAAATGATTCGCGGGATGATCAAAATGATCAATCCTAAATCACGAATGTTTTCACCTTCGTTAAAAATGGTGGTTTGTATTCCATCCGGTTCAACCGAAGTTGAGATTCGTGCTGTACGCGACTCATCCGAGCATGCCGGTGGTCGTGAGGTTTATATGATCTACGAACCAATGGCTGCAGCAATCGGTATCGGACTCGACGTAGAGGCACCTGAAGGAAACATGATTGTTGACATCGGTGGTGGTACAACTGAAATCGCGGTAATTTCGTTAGGTGGTATTGTAACAAACAAGTCGATTCGTATTGCCGGCGACGATTTAACGGCCGACATTATGGAATATATGCGTCACCAACATAACATTAAAGTAGGTGAACGTACTGCCGAAGATATCAAGATCAACGTTGGATCAGCACTTTCGCAATTAGAAACGCCGCCAAACGATTATATCGTTCAGGGGCCGAATCAAATGACAGCTCTTCCGATTGAAGTTCCGGTATCGTATCAGGAAATTTCGCACTGCCTCGAAAAGTCGATTTCAAAAATTGAAACGGCAATTCTGAGTGCTTTGGAATTAACACCTCCTGAATTGTATGCCGACATTGTAAATAAGGGAATCTACCTGGCTGGTGGTGGTGCCTTGCTCCGCGGATTGGACAAACGTTTATCTGAAAAGATCAATATTCCTTTCCACGTTGCCGAAGATCCATTGCGTGCAGTTGCCCGCGGTACAGGTATTGCACTTAAAAACGTTGATAAATTCTCTTTCCTGATCCGGTAAATCCAGACCAGGAAAGAGCAAACTTTCCGGTAAATGAGAAGTTTGATACGCTTTCTGGCGCGAAATTATTTCATTTTACTTTTTCTGTTGTTAGAAG
>NZ_JBZQJF010000098.1:0-4574 GCF_059905295.1 Mangrovibacterium sp. | reverse complement strand
GCGCTGGCTTTTGGTTACCGTTGGATTTTTTGATATGAGTGAAACACTGGTTGAAAATATCGTTATATACGGGCTTGTGGCCTTGGTCTTCGGAATGATTCTTTGGGTTTACCTCCGTAAACTTCGGCGACAAAACCAGTCAGTCGCTAATAAAATAGAACAGGCTAAATCAGCGGGCCTTTACGAACCGGTGTCGCTTCATCCGGTGGTCGATCCGAAATCGTGTATTCAAAGTGGTGCCTGTATTTTGGCTTGTCCCGAAAAGGATGTTCTGGGAATTGTAAACGGTCATGCAACGACTATCAATGCCTCTCGATGTGTGGGACATGGTGCCTGTTTCCATGCTTGTCCAACCCAAGCCATCACCTTATGCCTGGGAACAGAAAAGCGGGGAGTGGACCTGCCTCATGTTGATCAGAACTTCGAAACGAATGTTTCCGGCCTGTTTATTGCCGGCGAAATCGGTGGGATGGGGCTGATCCGTAATGCTGTGGAACAGGGACGGCAAGCTGTTGAGAATTTAGCAAAAGGATTGAATCGGAGTATCGTGGCTGATTATGACTTAGTCATTGTTGGAGCCGGTCCGGCCGGTATTTCAGCCTCTTTAGAGGCTAAAAAGTTAGGATTAACTACGCTCACCCTGGAACAGGATTCGCTGGGAGGAACAGTCTTTAGTTTTCCCCGTTCAAAAATAGTAATGACTTCACCAATGGATCTTCCGCTACATGGTAAAGTTCGCTTGTTTGAAACCAGCAAACAGGAGTTGCTGGATTTGTGGCAACTGGTACTTGGAAAATATGCAATTACTATTCAGGAGAATGTCAAAGTTGAAGCGATAAGCCAGGTGAATGGTCATTTTGAGCTTTCAACACAAAGCGGTGAGACTTATACTGCGCGAAAGGTTTTATTGGCGATAGGGCGTCGTGGCACACCCCGAAAGCTGAATGTTCCCGGAGAAGAGCATTCCAATGTGGCTTATCGGTTGCTGGAGCCGGAGCGGATAAGGGGAAAAAAGATTTTGGTAGTTGGTGGTGGTGACTCTGCTATTGAATCAGCCTTACTGCTGGTCGGACAAAATAAGGTCGTACTTTCCTACCGGGGGGAAGTTTTTTCAAGACTGAAACCGGCCAACAAGCAACGAATTGAGGAAGCGGGAAAAACAGGAAAACTGCAGGTGTTGTTTCGTTCGAATGTTGTTCGGATTGAACAGTCTGAGGTTACAATTGCGGTTGAAGGGGAACAGCAGGCAAGGGAGATTGAAAACGACTTGGTATACATCTTCGCAGGGGGGGAATTGCCGACTCAGTTTTTGGAAAAAGCAGGTGTCAAGATTAGCCGGAAATTTGGAGAAGCCGTTCTGAAGCATAAAATTTAGGCTCCCGGACAAGTACCGGACTCACTTATTATAAGACCATAGAATAGTTGAAAAAGCTAACCTACATATTGTTACTGTTCCTTACACCTATAGTGGTGTTTGCTCAAATTTCTCCCGGTGAGTTAACCTTGGCGCATCAGAAACTGGAGGGACTGAGTAATTGCACTCAATGTCACGTATTAGGCGAAAAAGTGACGAACCAAAAGTGTTTAGCCTGTCACGAAGAAATTCAAGCATTAATTAAAAACGAGGATGGTTATCATGCTTCGGTTGAGGTGAAAGGTAAAGATTGTTTTGCCTGCCACAGCGAACATCATGGACGTAACTTTCAATTGATCCGGTTGGATGAAGCGAGTTTTAATCACAATTTGACCGGTTACAAATTGATGGGTAAACACCGGGAAGTAAAATGTGCAGACTGTCATCAGGTTAAGAATATTCAACAAGCCTCTTTGAAAAAAAAGAAGGGGAGTTTTCTTGGCTTAGCGCAAAAATGTCTTTCCTGTCACGAGGATTATCATCAAAACACATTGCCGGAGGATTGTGCTTCCTGTCATGGTTTCGAGTCGTTTAAGCCGGCCGTAAATTTCGATCATCAGAAAGCGGCTTTCAAATTAAAAGGTAAACATCAGCAGGTGGCTTGTGAAAAGTGTCACCCAAAGGCGGAGCGACAAGGGAAGGATTTTCAGCAATTTTCAGGGGTGAAATTTGCGAATTGTACATCCTGTCATAACGATGTGCATCAGAATAAATTCGGACAACAATGTACATCCTGTCATAACGAGAATTCGTTTCATCAGGTTGCCGGATTAACAAATTTTGATCATCAAAGAACAAACTTCCCCTTGGAAGCTAAGCATCGGCTGGTTAGTTGCCGATCATGCCATCAGCATTCATTAACTGCACCTTTAGCGCATGATAAATGCACTGATTGTCACGATGATTATCACATGGGGCAGTTTACCACCAAGATGAGTAAGCCGGATTGTTCTGCCTGTCATGATGTAACCGGTTTCGCTGGTTCATCGTTCACCATAGAAAAGCACGATCAATTGAAATTTAAATTGGAAGGAGCTCACCTGGCAACACCTTGTTTTGCTTGTCACAAAAAGGAGAGTAGGTGGGAGTTCCGGCAAATCGGGGAGCGTTGTGTAGATTGCCACGAGAATATTCATCGTGGTAAAATTGCTGAAAAATATATGCCGCAACAAAATTGTCAGCTGTGTCATAGCGTTATAACATGGTCTGAGGTTGAATATGATCATCAAAAAACCGGTTTTGCATTAACCGGTAAGCACGCCATAGCAGATTGTCGTTCGTGTCACTTTAAAAAGGAGGGTAATCAAGTTGAACAGTATTTTTCCGGATTGAATAAAGACTGTGAAAGCTGTCACCGAGATATACATAGAGGACAATTTCAGGTAAAGGGAAAAACGAATTGTGCCAATTGTCACCAGTCGAATGCCTGGACTCCAAGTTATTTCGATCATGACAAGAGCCGCTTTAAGTTGGAAGGGCAGCATGCTCAAACAGCTTGTGTAAAATGTCATCCGTCAGTGCAAGATCAGGAGGGGACATTCACGAAGTACAAACTAAAAAATGAAATTAGATGCGCCGATTGTCATTATTAGTTTTCCTGTTGGGGATCTTCCAGATCAGTTTTTCTCAGTCGCCTCATGGGAAAGATTTCAAGATAGATTGCGCTTCATGCCATTCGCCTGAAAGCTGGGACCTGTTACAGTTGGACAAAACGTTCGATCATAGCCAGACATCCTTTAAACTTTTAGGGGCACATCAATTGGTTGAGTGTAAGGCCTGTCACACGAACCTGGTTTTTTCTGAAGCAGAGAGCGAATGTGTATCCTGCCACCTGGATATGCACAACAATACGCTGGGATCTGATTGCCAGCGCTGTCACAATTCGCAAAACTGGATCGTAACGAATGTGAATCAAATACACCGGCAAACTCGCTTCCCCTTAACCGGAGCACATGCTACTGCCGATTGTTTTGAATGTCACCTTACTGCCAGTAATCTGCAATTTGAACCGTTGAATATTGATTGTATCAATTGCCATCAAAAGGATTACATGGCAACAACCAGTCCCAATCATCAGGAGGCAGGCTATTCAACTAATTGTGTAGACTGTCACAGTGCTCATGCTGTTTCCTGGAACGCGACCAATTTCGAACATGATTTTTTCCCGCTTAGCGGTGGACATGCCATTAGTTGCTTCGAATGCCATACCAGCGGAACATTTGGGAAGTTGCCAACTGATTGTATCTCTTGTCATCTGTCCGATTATAATGGCACAACAGATCCGAATCACCAACAGGTTGGTTTCTCGACCAACTGTACGGAGTGTCATCAAACAAGTGATCGTAGTTGGGATGTTGCCCGGTTTGATCATAGCACATTCCCGCTTACCGGAGGACATAGCTCTGTAAGTTGTGCGGACTGTCATACTGATCCGGGTGTGAAACCATCAACTGACTGTTTTGCATGTCATGAAAATGATTATAATTCAACGACAGATCCGAATCATCAGCAAGCTGGTTTTTCTACTGATTGCAGTCTTTGCCACACAACAGATTCCGGATGGGATGCCGCCGATTTCAAACAGCACGACAGCCAGTATTTTCCGATTTACTCGGGTAGGCATAATGGAGAATGGAGCTCCTGTGTAGATTGCCATAACAATAGCTCCAGTTATGCCGACTTCACCTGCTTCACCTGTCATGTGCATAATCAGACGGATACCGATAGCCATCATCAGGAGGTATCCAATTACAGCTACCAAAGCGAGGCTTGTTATTCTTGTCACCCTACAGGGCGAGCTGAGGATTAATGTGTTTCAAACAGAAAAATGAACATGTTGCAAGAAATACAAATACCACGAATACTATTGGAGCCTACTGTTGGCAGGATCCTTTTATTGACCGTATTGGTGTGTATGTTCTTGCCGGTTCAGGCACAACACAAACAAAATGAATTTACAGGAAAGGTGACCTATATCACCAGTCAAAATATATATGTGCGTTTTGACGGGACAAATGATTTGTTGGTTGGCGATACTATTTTTATCCGGAATGGAGACAGCTTGGCTCCTTTGATGCTGATTGAATCAAAGTCGAGTTATTCTGTTATTGGAAAACCATTTCCTGATATGGTTGTATCGTTGGGGCAGGAAGTCATTGGT
>NZ_JBZQJF010000097.1:0-3256 GCF_059905295.1 Mangrovibacterium sp. | reverse complement strand
GTGGAGGTGCTGCAGGCAATCGGCATTGCTGCCAGCTACGACGAAATGCTGGCTCGCAAGGATCAGGTGAGCCTGGCGTTGGACCGAAACAATAAAAATCCCTTTACCCTGGCGGTTGCCACTGCTGATGTGAAGCGTGATGCTGCACTGGATGCCCTCAAGTTTTACCTGTTGTACTGTACCCATCAACCTGATGAAACCATTCGTGCGGCAGCCTCCCGCCTGATTACCATTCTGCAAACCTTTGGCTGGTCGATGCAGATGGATAGCTACTCGGAACAAACCAAAAACGTGCGCAGCTTTTTGGTCGAGGTGGAAGCCAGCACCAGCTTGCAGGCCGATCTGGCAACGGGTTCCTGCAGCAATCTGTTCGACCTGGTGAAAACCACCGAGGTCGATTTTGAGCAGTTGTTAAACGATTTCAATAAATATGAGACTGACAAGCAGGATGTAGACCCGATCGCTGAAAAGGAATGGCTGCGTGACACCATTAACAACCTGGTGGATGATCTGAACTACCATTGCCGGAAGAAAACCAACGATGCCTGCCTGGAAATTCACGACCAACTGGAAAACCTGGTAAAAACCATTGCCGGCGAGATCAAAGCCCGGGGAACCCGTGCCGATTCAGGAGATACATCTACCGCTGAATAAGAAATATCGCCGATTGAGCGACAGAGAGAACAAGGAAGCCGGCCGGCGCGAAAACGACCGGCTTCTTCTTCAACCCGAATTAATAACGCAAACATAAACAGGCTATGAACGCACATTTGAACGAAGAACAGAAAAATCGTTTTAACGAAGTATTTGATAAAGTTGGGGATCGACTGTTGGCTTTAAACGACAAAGACCAGCAAGCGGGGCGATTCCTGCGTTACCCCAACGACCCGGAACTTAAGGGGCTGATCGCTGAAGTAAAGTCGGTTTGTTTAACGATGGTTCCCGACCATTGGCCGAGTCTGGTTGCTGTTGCAAACTTACTCCGACGTTTGGGGGAGGACGCTGAGGCTTTAGCTTTGTTGGAAATCGCCTGCCAGCTGGAACATTTAATGCCCATGATCCCGATGGAAATCTCGATTACAGCCACTTGGTTGAAGGATGCTGATAAAGCCCTCTATTATGCAGAAGAAGCCATGAGGAGAAGTCCTTATGAGCCTGATTTGCATGCCAACTATGCGTTGAATTTACTTTGTGTTTCACGGGATATTGAAGCCTTGGATGTTATTGAACAGGCCCTTCGTATTGAACCGGATAATGTGATTTGTCAGCACATGTTTATGTTGGTTACGATGGTGATTAGCGGTGAATGTGAAAGACCCACCATGAAAGGTCCCTTGGGTGAGTGAGTTAATTCCTGGTAAAAGTGAACACCCGACCGTGCAAATCCTCCTTGTGCGGTCGGGTGTTTTTTTGAAAGTTTCTTCCGAGTTCCAAGTTCCAAGTTGACAGGACTCAATACTCCTCCGGCAACCTTATAGCTTTAGTTAACCTTAGTAGACTATTGTGCCACTCAACATCCCTAAGCTTATTTCAAACGTTCTGGCAAAAGTTTCGTAATTTGTTGGACAAGGGAATCTTATCAAACGCAACGAAAACCAAAATGACACTAACTGATTTAGGCTATAACGCAGATTTGGAGACGTACAGGATCGACGCCGGTCTGGATGCCTTGGAGGTGGGACGGGTGATTGCTGAACACAAAGAGCGGTACATCGTTAAAACAAGCGAAAAGGAATATGAGGCTGAGATCCTGGGAAACTTACGGTATACAGCACAAAGCCGTGCTGACTTTCCTGCTGTTGGCGACTGGGTTGCTATTTCGGCCTACGACGATGACAAAGCACTTATTCATGCCGTTTTCCCGCGGAAGTCGGTCATTGAGCGACAAGCTGTGGGTAAAAAAGGGGAAAAGCAAATCATCGCAAGCAATATCGATACTGCCTTTATTGTGCAGGCTGTCGATCGCGATTTTAGCATCAACCGGATCGAACGCTACCTGACGATTTGCCATGCATCGCATGTTGAGCCAATTATCATCCTCAATAAAATTGATTTGGTCGATGATGAAATGTTGTCGAAGCTGGTTGAAGGTATTCAGTCGAGAATAAAAGAGGTACCCGTATTTGCCATTAGCAACGAATCGAAACAAGGGATTCAAAAGCTTCAGGAGGTGATCCAAAAGGGGAAAACCTATTGCCTTTTAGGTTCATCGGGAGTCGGGAAGTCCACCCTTTTAAATACCCTTTTAGGCGAGCCGCTGATGAAAACGAATACCGTTAGTGAGCATACAAACCGGGGACGGCATGTTACGACGCACCGGGAGCTACAGGTGCTGCAAAACGGTGGAATTTTGATCGATAATCCGGGAATGCGCGAGGTGGGAATTACCGATTCTGCGACAGGGATGGAGATGACTTTCGGGCAGATTGCTGAACTGGCTCAAGCATGCCGGTTTAAGAACTGCACCCATACCAGTGAAGCCGGTTGTGCTGTTTTGGCTGCCCTTGAGACGGGAACATTGGATCAATCTTCCTATGAAAACTATCTGAAGATGGAACGGGAAAAAGAACACTTCGAAACGACTGTTGCCGAGAAACGCAAAAAAGATAAAGACTTCGGGAAAATGATCAAGAACTACAAGAAAGGAAACTATAAGCCGTAAGTACTGACCGGGTGACTGAGTGTCACCCGGTCAATAGATTTTCGGCTTAGGGGTTGTAAAGTAGGACTGATTGGGATGAAGACTTGATTGAAGGTAAAAGCTTGCTCGAAGCGGAGTGTTGGCCGTCAAAACGCCCGGCCGAGGGTTCGTTTTGACAAGATTTTGGGATACTTTTCATCGACTGGAAAAGTATCGGCCAGTCCGGCCTGAGGACATAGGGTTGGGAATAGTCTCTTTTTTTCTGAAAGTCTTCTTCTGTTTTTACTTTGTATCTAATGTATAATGTACCCACCCTGGCCCTCCCTCGCGAGGGAGGGAAATTCCGACTTTGTCGGAATGGGAGGGTCAATCTGATTCATAAGAATCCACTTTCATCCCTGTTGGTGATTCGCCGGAATCATGAGTGTTTTCTGTGAAAGTCTTTTTCAAGATGCGTTGAAGAGGATCGATTCCGCTCCAATAAATTTCCGCTAGCCTTACCAGGCGGGTTTTCATCTTTGGCTTGCCCCAAAGACGAAACAGAAAACGCAAGGCTGATTTTTATCTTCAGGTATCAGCTCCTGAAAGCTAAGTTCAGCCGGGTGATCTCCTTCT
>NZ_JBZQJF010000096.1:0-12464 GCF_059905295.1 Mangrovibacterium sp. | reverse complement strand
CAGTTTGAAGGTCAGACCAAAACAAAATTAGGTAACTCTGAAATCAGTCTACCTGTTGATCAGGCGGTGAGTGAAATGCTTGCCAACTATCTGGAAGAGAATCCGAAATCGGCTAAATCCATTGTCAACAAAGTGATCCTGGCTGCAACAGCCCGTCACGCAGCCCGCAAAGCCCGTGAATTGGTTCAACGTAAAACCGTCATGACCGGAGGCGGATTACCCGGAAAGTTGGCTGACTGCTCGGAAAGAGACGCTGAGCAATGCGAAATTTTCCTTGTCGAGGGAGACTCGGCAGGTGGAACTGCCAAACAAGGGCGTAACCGTCGTTTCCAGGCAATTCTGCCTTTGCGTGGTAAAATTCTGAACGTGGAAAAAGCCATGCAGCACAAAGTTTTGGAGAGTGAAGAAATCCGAAATATTTTCACGGCACTTGGAGTAAGCCTTGGTACTGAAGAAGATTCTAAAGCTGTAAACCTTGAAAAGTTACGCTACCACAAGATTGTGATCATGACCGATGCCGATGTGGACGGAAGCCACATTGCAACTTTGATTATGACCTTCTTCTTCCGCTACATGAAAGATTTAATTAAGAATGGCTACCTGTATATCGCAACTCCACCTCTTTACTTGGTCAAAAAAGGTAAAAAAGAAGAGTATGCCTGGACTGAGCAACAACGATTACAGTTCATCAACGAATGGGCTGAAGGAAAAGAGGCAAGCGTACACGTACAGCGCTACAAAGGTCTTGGTGAGATGAATGCTGAGCAGCTTTGGGAAACAACCATGGATCCGGAACGTCGTACACTTCGACAGGTAACAATCGAAAACGCTGCTGAAGCTGACCACGTTTTTAGCATGTTAATGGGCGATGAGGTTCCGCCTCGACGCCAGTTCATCGAAGAGCATGCGGTTTATGCAAACATCGACGCTTAAGCAATAAAATATCAAAAATGTCACCAGGGGGGTGACATTTTTGCTTTAACCTTAAAGTTACAACCATGAAGATTTGTGTCTTCGCATCATCGAGCAACGCGCTTCAGAAAATCTATTCCGATGAAGCAATTAAGCTGGCCTGCCTTATCGGACAGAATAAACAAACTCTGGTAAACGGGGGGGCCAATGTAGGACTAATGCACGAGATGCTTGAAAAAGCAGCTGAAAGCGGCGCTCATACGATCGGCATTATCCCTGAAAAACTAAAAGGGCACCAACTGGTTTCGGAGCACGCCATCGAGCTTCACGTAACCAAGGATATGATGGAACGCAAAGCCATGATGCGCGAGCTGTCCGATGCATTTATCGCTCTTCCCGGTGGATTTGGAACTTTGGAAGAAATTCTGGAGGTTATTACCCTGAAACAACTCGACTACCACAATAAAGCCATTGTATTTCTTAACACGAACGGGTTCTACAACGATTTGTTCCGTCAATTCGAACGTTCGTTTGATGAGAACTTTGCAAAACCATCCTATCGCGATTTGTATTTTATTGCGAACACCAGCGAGGAAGCGATGGAATATCTTCAGGCTTACGAACCTCCAAAGCCAGTAAATAAATGGTATAAAGTTCCAACAAACGGACAACAATAAAAGAAGATTGAAGCCAATCCCTGTTAAGTTTTCTTCAGGGTTTTCAGCTGAAATCTCTTCCGGATACCCCACGCCATCACTCATCTAAAGCAGCTGAATAGCAGCAGCCAGTTTCCGGTAATTTCCGGCTGGATTCCAACAAACAAAACCTGGCATTTTTAGTTTGGCAACTGCCTTTATCTGTTGAACTATCCGCTCGGGCGTATATGAAAAGCACTGAAGCATCGGAACGATCTTACAATCCGTCGTAACTTTTAATTTAGCCTCCCGATACCCTTCACTTATGATTTCGAAAGGATGCTCTACAGGAACCCGATACCCCAAGGAACCACTATAAAAATGGGAAGGATAAAGCATCGGATAGATGGTATCGACATAACGCTGAAGTGAAGAAATACGCTGTCCTACATTCGATTTATAGTGAGACCAGGCAGAATATCCAAAAACCTGTAATCCCAGTTTTATATTCCCTGATTTCAATAATTGCTGAACCGTTTTCACCACTTTGTCAATCCGTACACAACGGTCATCCTCCATCCCGTACCCCGGCAAATCCGGATACCGAATATAATCCAATACGATTTCATCAAAGCCAAAGGTCATCTCTTGAGCTAATAATTCAAGGTTGTAATTTACAACTTCATCATTTCCCATATCAACCCAATACTGATTATGACCAACTTCCAGGGCAAAATTGTTCATCCCTTTAAAAAGCTTCTTATCCACGAACATGGTATGACGAGCAACTAACCGAATACGACGATTTTTCAGTTCACCAATTAATGAGTCGAAGTCCAAACTCCTTTTTTGGCCATCGATTGTTGCAACCTGCGCCCCAATTTCAATTGCCAAATTAGATTTCGGTTGATAAAAAAGCTCGCCAAACGCATTCTTCACGTCAATCATCAACGTATTCAAGTTATTTTGAAGAAGAAAATCGTAAATCCGCTGAATCCGAATTTGTGTCACAGCTCTCCACCCCGGCAAATAGATTCCCCTCATCGGAATTTCATCCAGTTTCGTAGTCGCCATCAAGGTAGTCCAACTCGGAAGCACATAAGCTCCCGCAACAGAACACCCCAATAATTCCAAAAACTCTCTGCGCATTAAATTTCTCATGGCTCCGGCACAACCGTGCTTTTAGACCATTTCATTCCCCACCGTTGTGTACCATTTTATACGTAAGAGTCCGCCTTCCCGATTAGCTATTTAAACGGGATTTTACAGATGAATTCACGATCTATTGACACGTGAATACATATACACCAGCAAAAATTTTTAAAAAAAATTCAGCAATCATTTCGAATTATTCACAATAGAATCGAATTGCCTTTTCGATAGCCTTGCGACAAACCGGGCAAAAGCCAGGGGCTTCATTCGTTTTCATCCGGCAATCCATCATTGGGCTGTAAATCCCTTTGGCGCTATAGCCTCCTCCTTCAAACAAGCCAACCACATCTTTATATTTTGCAATGCGCGGTGTTGGCTGAGGAATACCTTCAGGAATCATCGATTTCCACTTCCTTTCAAAATCAACCAAAGTTGTTATATTCGGTTCCCAAGGCTCAACCTTCAGGTTATAGAAGTCATCGTAAGCCACCGAGGATGTGTAATATTCATCAGCCAGGCCTGCAAAACCGTGCCCAAATTCATGCACAAAAACCTGGGGTGAACGTTCATTATCAACTGTTGTTAGTGTCAGGTAATTATAAAAGCCACCTCCTCCGTATATATCAGAATTAACCAGCACAAAAAGTTGATCAAAAACGGCATTTGCAGCAGCATCGTGCATGGCTTTTAAATCTTTCGATGTCAGATATCGGGCTTCGTCGAAGGTATAGAAGTGCGAATTAAAGGCTGTGCTTTTATAAATTCCCTTTCCCGGAATATCGGTTCCTGACTCTGCGGACGGTACCAGGACGGCATAAAGATTAAAATCGTTCTTGTGTTCCTTGTAGGGCTCCATGGCAAACATGTAGTCTGTCAATCGTTTAATGTCATTCTTAAACTTGCCCATTTCATCCGCTTGATAACCTTCAGCTAAGAAAACCACGTCCACCTTTTTATCATGAGGTCCGTTTTCCATAATCGGGATTACCGGATAATCCGGACCTTTTTCATCCACGATAAAATAATCTTTGGGATCAATTGTCAAATTCAACAATTCCTTAAAGCCCCCTTCCCATGTCCTCATTTCAATAACGAATTGCACCTTCTTTTTCGGAAAGGGCATAAGTTCAACATGGTAATAACTTCGATCCAGTTTCTTGGCTTCCGGAGTCGTCTGCCACTCCTGAAATAAAGAGCTAAAACCACGGGAGAACAACAACTCCCCGGTTTCCGGATCCTTCAACTGATATCGAAAATTCCCATAATTTTCGTGATCAATTAAGTGCGTATGCGATCCGGCCCACTCGCCCTGCTTTTTCATTTGCTCCAAAAAAACCTCGGTACGTTGATTATTCCCCGCCAATGTGAAATCGACCCGCAAGGTCCGGGCTTCAAAATATTTATTAAACGAAACTTCAGCATTTACCAGTAAGGGACAAATTGTTACGAGCAATATCCAAACAAAACGTATCATAATACGGGGTTTTTATCTATTTTCGAACCATAAAATACCAATAAAAATTTGACTTAAGCAAAAACAAATATCATGAAGCAATTGAATGAATGGCTAATTAGCCTTTTTGAAAAGCTTGATATATCGAGTCACTGGGCAAGTGCTTTCGGGATAACCATATCTATTATCATCTTAATCCTTGCAGCATTAGTCGCTCAATTCCTGATAAGAGTTATTCTCGTATCATTTATTCATCGGATCTTTCGAAAAACAAAAACTGTTTGGGACGATTTTTTGATACAACACAAAGTATTCAATGCACTGGCACATCTCCCATCGGCCTTCATGATTTATGCTGTATCCAATTTTTCAGGGATAGAAAGTGTCGACTTTGGCTTATCTGTCGTAGCTCGCCTCTATTTTGTTTTCATACTGGCGATGGCGGCCGTTCGTTTTGCAAACGCTGTCAACGACATCTACCAAACCACGCCCTATGCCGCAACCCGGCCAATCAAAGGATACATTCAACTCATTCAGATTCTGATCATTTTCATGTCTGTAATCCTAGGAATCGCGATCATCATCAACAAATCGCCACTTGGAATCTTTGCAGGCTTAAGTGCCATGGCGGCCGTATTATTGTTGATCTTCAAAGATACGATCCTCGGATTCGTTGCCAGCATTCAGTTATCGGCATACAAAATGGTAAAGCCCGGTGACTGGATTGAAATGCCCGGTCACCGAGCCGATGGGACTGTGATCGATATCTCATTAACAACTGTAAAAATTCAAAACTGGGATAAAACCATCACAACAGTTCCAACCTACGCCCTGGTTTCGGAATCTTTCAACAACTGGGCAGGTATGGAAGAATCGGGAGGACGCCGGATCAAGCGCTCAATTAATATTGATATGAAAAGCATCCGTTTTGCAGATAAAGAATTACTGGAAAAACTAAGTCACTTTTACCTGCTGAAAGATTACATCGATCAAAAACAAAAAGAGATTCAGGAATTCAATCAGCAACTAAATATTCCAAAAGAAGATGTTTATAACGGACGGCGACAAACCAACCTGGGAATTTTTAGATACTATTTGGATGCCTACCTAAAACAAAATCCCAATATCCATCAGGAGATGACCTTCCTTATTCGTCATTTGCAACCCACAGAAACAGGACTACCGATCGAAATTTATGTATTTAGCAAAGACCAGCGTTGGGCTAATTACGAAGGTATCCAGGCTGATATTTTTGACCACATTTTGGCCATCCTGCCCGAATTCGACTTACGAGTCTATCAGAACCCCAGCGGGCACGACATCAACCAACTCGCTAACATCCTAAAGTCCACAAATTAAGATCATAATTAAACCCAAATAATTTTTATCCATCCGGGAATTATATCATTTAGAATTCCGTAAAAATATTCTACATTTGCCCCGCTTTGAACTAAAGGTGTTTTCACTTTCTTAGTTTAAGAACAGTTTTAATTACAAATTACGGCCTAATAGGAAAGAATATTTATTAATTATCGTATTTTTATACAGAAATATTCGAATTTCATATCAAATAAAATGATGAATCAAGATTATATAGAACCCCTACCACAGATTGATGAGTTGGATGAAAAAATCCTGCGTCTCATCACTAAAAATGCACGTATTCCGTTTCTTGAAGTAGCCCGCGAATGCGGTGTTTCAGGAGCTGCCATTCACCAACGTGTACAGCGCTTACTAAACCTGGGGGTTATTTCAGGGAGCGAATTCATTGTTAACCCGGCAAAGTTGGGTTACAATACATGTGCTTATATGGGCGTTTATCTCGAAAAAGCCAAATACCATACACAGGTAGCGGAAGCATTACGCAAAATTCCGGAGATCGTAGAATGCCATTATACAACCGGACAATATGCGATTTTTGTAAAAATCCAGACAAAGACCAACAAGCATCTGAAGAAGTTGATTGATGAAGATCTTCAGGAGATTGAAGGTATTGCCCGAACCGAGACTTTCATTTCGTTGGAAATGGACTTTAAGCGCCAGGTAGCAATCAAGTAACTTAAGTTATTCGACAATACAAAAACCGTTCATAACCTGAACGGTTTTTTTATATCCTAAACCCAAAAATGAAGGCATAAAAAAACTCCCCGGAGACAGTGGGGAGTTTCGAGCATATAAAAGAGCGACTCGTTAAAGCTTACTGTCGCTTTTATATTCAAAGTCGTACGATTCGTTGTGTTGACTCAAATCTAAACCAATTTTTTCAGATTGTGGAGAAACTCGAATAGAAAGAATCATATCTGTAATTTTATACATCAGCATTGAACCACCAAAAGTGAACACACCAACAATCACCAGCGCTAATAGGTGATAAAGGAAAGTGGTCACTTCGCCGTATATAAGACCAACATTCTGCGCAAAAACAGAAGTTAATAACATACCAACAATACCGCCCATACCATGCGCCGGGAAAACATCCAAGGTATCATCCAAACGCGTTTTGGAACGAAGTTCGATCGCGATATTACTTACAATCGAAGCAATAACACCAATGATCATACTGGAACCAACATTGACAAAGCCGGCAGCAGGTGTAATAGCAACCAAACCAACGACCAGACCAATCGCAGCTCCCATACTGGATGGTTTCTTACCTTTCGCCATATCGAAAAACAGGTATGCCAACATAGCTGCAGCCGATGCCGTGTTTGTATTCATTAAAGCCAATGCTGCTGTTGAATTTGCTCCCAACGCAGATCCGGCATTAAACCCGAACCATCCAAACCAAAGCATACCAGCCCCGAGTAATACAAACGGGATATTTGCTGGTTTCATTTCAGTTCCATAATCCTTGCGTTTACCAAGAAAAATAGCTCCTGCGAGCGCAGCAAAACCAGCCGACATATGAACAACAGTACCACCGGCAAAGTCCAGCACACCCCAATTTCTAAGGAAACCATTCGGGTGCCAGGTCCAGTGACACAATGGTGCATAAATAAAGAGAATAAACAGCACCATGAATAACATGTAAGCACGAAAGCGCACACGTCCGGCAAATGATCCTGTAATCAATGCAGGCGTAATAATCGCAAATTTTAATTGAAACATGGCAAAAAGTGCCAAAGGAATGGTCGGACTAAGATAAGGATCTGTATGTCCGCCAACGTTGTGAAACATAAAAAAAGTAGCAGGGTTTCCAATCAAGCCAAAACCTTCAGGTCCAATACTATCCCCAAAAGCCAGACTAAACCCGACAATCACCCAAACCACACTGATCAAGCCCATTGCAATAAAACTTTGCAACATCGTCGACAAAATGTTTTTCGGATTTACCATCCCGCCATAAAAAAAAGCCAGCCCTGGTGTCATCAATAACACCAATGCCGTTGCAGTTAACATCCACGCAACATCGCCCGTCACAATGTGTGGATCATCAAGCCCTCCAAATCCGCTAGGTACAAACACGCCAATAATACTGACGATAATCAATAGCAATAGAATGAAAAGCCAACTTAGATTAGCATTTTTCATAATGTCAATTAGTTAAGAATCCTACAATTCCAATGAGAAGTACAAATCTTTATCTTCAGCCAATATCAATTTGATACTTTTACAGGGGCAAAAATAGCATTTTAGAACTAAGTACAAAACACAAACTACGAACTGCAACAAAAAAATCTGATTTTTATCACACTATTAGCATAACACGAGCCTTCAAACAGATACAAAACACTAAAAAACAAATGGTTATAAAAACAAGTAACTTTTAATTTAAAAATAAACATTTTGAAAGAATAGATTTGAAAATAATTTCTATTTGCTAAATAATGTTTATTTTTGCCATATTATATCAATTACGTTTTTTTTCACATTATGACATTAAGAAATAATCTGGATCAGATAGATTTACACATTCTTGATATTATTACCAAGAATGCACGTATCCCGTTTAAAGATGTTGCAGCTGAAGTCGGCGTCTCAAGGGCTGCTGTACACCAGCGAGTTAACAGAATGATCGAAATGGATGTAATTACCGGTTCCGGTTATCACATCGATCCTAAGAAAGTAGACTATAAGACATGTACCTACGTTGGTATTTTCCTTGAAAAAGGTGGTTTTTACGACGACGTTGCAAAGATGCTCCAAGCAATCCCTGAGATTGTTGAGTGTCATTATACAACCGGATCCTACGCTATTTGGCTAAAAGTGTATGCTCGTGACAACGAACACCTCAAAGAAATATTGAGTGATAAAGTACAGAAGATTTCAGGCATTTCAAGCACCGAAACCTTCATTTCACTCGAAGAATCCTTTAAACGTCAGGTGCCGATCAGCTTTTAAGATCGGCACGCTGCCGCACCACTTCATAGACTAACAAACCGGCAGCTACTGATACGTTCAATGATTGTATCTTTCCCAAAATCGGAATCTGAACCCGATCATCAGCTAAATCCAGAATCTGACGATCAATTCCAAATTCTTCCGATCCCATAACAATAGCAACAGGCCCGGTATAATCCGTCTTACTATAGTTCTCCGACGATTTCTCGGTTGCAGCAATCACCTTCAAGCCGGATTGTTGCAAATACAAGACCGACTCCTTCAGGTTCCGGGTGCGACATACCGGCACCAGGTGTAAAGCTCCTGCAGAAGTTTTCACAGCATCAGCATTAATGCGGGCAGCGCCTTTATCGGGCACCAATACAGCATGTACTCCGGCACATTCGGCAGTACGGACAATCGCTCCAAAGTTGCGGACATCAGTCACCTGATCCAGCACCAGAATAATTGGGTTCTCACCTTCCTCGAACAAGCCTGGCAACAGGTTTTCAATATCGTAGAACGTAACAGGTGAAATAAACGCGATAACCCCCTGGTGGTTCTTTCGGGTAATACGATTCAGTTTCTCAACCGGCACATACTGAAAAGGAATATTATGCTGACGAATCAGGTCGAAAGCTTCTTTAAACAAGTCGCCCCTCTCCCCTTTTTGCAACAACACTTTATCAACTTCTTTTCCCGAGTTGATTGCTTCGATAACGGCACGGATGCCGAAAATCATATCGTCCGATTTTTGCTTTGAATCTCTCATGCGTAATATAATAAAATTGAGCCCTTCTAAACTATATACTTGCCCGGCTTACCAGGTCTTCTGTTTTAGCAATTCTTCGTATTCCTCGGTATATTCCGACCATTGTTCCATCACCTGCTCCAAATCCTGCTTCAATTTGTCGTAGGTTTCGAAGATTGACGGATCACTCAGATTGTCAGGGTTAGCCATTTTTTCGTCCATCGCCGCGACTTCATCCTCCAGACGGGCAATATCATTTTCGGCCTGCTCAACCGATTTTTCCAGGCGCGAAATTTGCTTGTTAATTTCTTTCCGCTCTTCGTAGCTAAGCTTATTCTCGTCGGCTGATACAACGACTTCCTTTTTAACTTCGGTATTATTAACAGGTTTCTTTTTCTGCTCCAGTTCTTTCAGAGATTCCAATTTCTTCTTTTGCAGAAAATCGTAAATGCCCCCCAGATGCTGTTTCACCTTTTTGTGTCTAAATTCGTACACACAATTCACGAGTCCATCCAGGAACTCGCGGTCGTGCGAAACAACAAGCACCGTACCGTCATACTCGGCCAAAGCATTTTTCAGCATTTCCTTGGAGCGAATATCCAGGTGGTTGGTCGGCTCATCGAGCACCAGAAAGTTGACCGGTTCAAGCATCAGCTTAATCATAGCCAAACGTGTACGCTCACCACCGGAAAGCACCTTCACCTTTTTATCCACATCCTCGCCCGAGAACATAAAAGCCCCCAGGATATCGCGAATCTTCGTCCGAATATCGCCCACAGCGATCTCGTCGATGGTTTCCAGCACAGTCAGGTTCTCGTTAAGTTTTTGCGCCTGGTTTTGGGCAAAATAGCCCACCTTCACATTGTGCCCGATCTTCAGTTCGCCGGTATGTTCGAGCTCTCCAAGGATTACCCGGGCCAGGGTCGTTTTACCTTCCCCGTTTTTCCCGACAAAGGCTACCTTTTCGCCCCGTTCGAGGATCAAGTCAATATCGTTTAACACCTCAAAATCGCCGTAGCTTTTCGATAAGTGCTTACACTCAGCCACAATTGTACCCGAACGGATAGCCGGAGGAAACTTCATATTCAAACGTGAATTATCCTCATCGTCCACTTCAATCCGGTCCAGCTTCTCCAGCATTTTGGCGCGCGACTGTACCTGAACGGATTTGGTTGCTTTATAGCGAAAACGTTCGATGAACTGTTCGGTTTCCTCAATCAACTTTTGCTGATTGCGGTAAGCAGCCAACTGTGTTTCGCGATGCTCCTTGCGCAACTCCAGGTAATGACTGTAATTCGCCTTATAATCGTAAATTTTTCCCAGCGAGATTTCAACAGTGCGGTTGGTTACATTATCGAGGAAAGCACGGTCGTGCGAAACCAGCACAACAGCCCCACTGTAGCTTGCCAGGAAATCCTCGAGCCATTGAATCGACTCAATGTCGAGGTGGTTGGTTGGCTCATCGAGCAGAAAAACATCGGGTTTACGCAACAGGATTTTCGCCAATTCGATACGCATGCGCCATCCCCCGCTAAATTCGGATGTTTGCCGCGTAAAGTCTTTCCGTTCAAATCCCAAACCTTTCAGGGTTTGCTCAATTTCAGCCTCCATATTGGTCCCGCCAATCATATGGTACCGGTCATTGAGGTCGGTTACCCGGTTAATCAACTGCATATAGCTGTCTGACTCATAATCCTCGCGCGTTGCTATTTCGTGATTCAACCGATCAATTTCAGCTTTCAGGCTCAGGATCTCGTCGAAGGCAGTCTTTGTTTCGTCGAACACCGTTTTGGAATTATCCACCACCATGTGCTGCGGCAAATAACCAATACGTGTATCTTTCGGAGAAGAAACCGTTCCTTCTGATGGCAATTGTTTTCCCGCTAAAATCTTCAACAGCGTGGACTTCCCCGCTCCGTTCTTCCCCGTAAGGCCAATCCGATCTTTAGGCGTAATCAGGAACGATACCCCTTTAAACAGATCAAACCCGCCAAAACTCACAACTAACTGATCAACCGAAATCATAAGCAATTCAAAAAATTGAAGTGCAAAGATAACAGAAACATCCGAAGAATTTAATTTTGAAATCGCCGGTTGCTTCTATTTATGCCGGTTGAATTGTATCTTCGCTTCAATAAACAAGACCCTATGAAAGCACTCCGAATTCACGTACTGCAGCATGTTTCGTTTGAAGGCCCTGCCTGCCTTCAACACTGGTTTGGAAAGCACAACTGCCCGGTGAGCTACACCCGTTTTTACGAGGCCGGTGCCCAACTGCCTGAGATGGCTGATTTTGACCGGCTGGTGATCATGGGTGGCCCGATGGGAGTTTACGACACGGAAGAATACCCCTGGCTCGAAACCGAGAAAGCCTTTATTCGCGAAGCTATTGCACAGGGGAAGTCGGTGTTGGGCATTTGTTTAGGCTCACAATTTATTGCAAGCGCACTGGGAGCCGAAGTTTTCCGCAATAAGCTACCGGAGATTGGCTGGTTCCCAATTCACAAAGCAGAAGACACTGACAGTGATCCGCTGCTAACGAATTTCGCCCCGAGCACAACAGTTTTTCACTGGCACGGCGACACTTTCAATCTGCCGACCGGTGCACGCCATCTGTTTTACTCAGAGGCCTGCCTCAACCAGGGATTTGCGATTGGCAACAAGGTCATCGGCCTGCAATTTCACCTGGAGGTAACCGAAGAAAGCCTGCAAGGGATGATTGCGCATGTTGGGAACGAACTGGTTCCGGAACAATACATCCAAAGTGCAGCGGAAATTTTAGGTCGAAAAGAATTGATTGCCATCAACAACCAACTGATGTACTCCTTAATGGATTTACTGGACTAAGCCCGAACAGACAGCTAGCTTCCGTGCATTCTTTTCGCTTCCGCCTGTTCTAATTGCTTCCGTCGATGCTGAATGAGTAACTACCGATGCGATGGAGCCTTCCGCCGATGCTAAACAGGTTTCCGTGCATGCGCTGCGACCTTCCGCCAGTACTTTTCACCCAACTACTAGTGATAAATAAGTTGCCATCGATGCGAAATCGTTAACTACCTATGCTGAATTAACTTCCGCCAGTGCTAAATACCCAACTACAAGCTTCCGTCGGGTTCTGAATTCCTTTCCGCCTATTTCAGTTCAACTTCAACCTTGAACTCAGGAGTTCGCAGCTCATCCGGCAGGTTTAGCAAGTCGGCAGTTGAAACTTTAATGCTCTCAGCCGGGATTCCCTGCCCCT
>NZ_JBZQJF010000095.1:0-15192 GCF_059905295.1 Mangrovibacterium sp. | reverse complement strand
TTTACACAAAAATAAGTTTATTTTGAATGAATCCATATAGCACTGGTTGTTTCCCTCAAAAAACAAAATTGATTCCAGTGAATCACCAACAGGAATGAAAGTAGAAAATTTTTCAAACATCAGGTTGTCCTTGTTATCTGAAGTTGGAGGGTTGTCCCGGAACTTGAAACTTA
The DNA here is from genome assembly GCF_059905295.1 of Mangrovibacterium sp. Taxonomy (NCBI): domain Bacteria; kingdom Pseudomonadati; phylum Bacteroidota; class Bacteroidia; order Marinilabiliales; family Prolixibacteraceae; genus Mangrovibacterium; species Mangrovibacterium sp. The sequence continues at coordinate 15,019 of NZ_JBZQJF010000095.1, read as the reverse complement.
AAACTTGAAACTTGAAACTCAGAAAGGACTTTCAGGCAAAATTGATTGGGAAGGTCAGAAATTGGCAGGCAAGAGAGCAGAATGTTGTTGAGGAGTGGAGTTTCCTGTAGGAAGGTGAAAAATTCCTGCAATGGAACGAAAAGCTTGTTCAGGAAGCAATTTTGTTGAAAAACTGAGCTTTTTGCCTCTTTTTTGAACAACTTGCTTGAATTTTGGATAATTTGTCTTAAAAAGTTTACAACTTGCTTGATTTTAGGGAAAATCCTAACATTTTCAGGGAAATTGCCTCTTAAAGAGACCTTTTTCTCACAGAACAAGGAACTTTCTCACAGAACAAGGAACATTGACTGATTTGGGAGAAAGTGGAACGACAAAACCGGACTTTCTCTGCCGTTGAGCATTTTGTCCGGTTTGTCGCATTTTGCGGCTAAGGCTTAATATCCAGGTCAAGAGCCCCGGTAATTTTACCGATGTTAGCCGGATCAATTACCCCTTGAATACTGATGAGTGTATTGTCGTCACCCCCGACAATGAGGAGTAGTTCCGAGAATTTACCGTTATCTCCTTTGCGGGCATAAAAGCGAACAACTTCATCTTTTTCGGTAATCTCCATCAGCGATTCATACCCGTTCTTTTTGAAGAAACTGTCGCCTTCCATTTCCTTGTAAAAGTCGAGCGATTTATTGAGATCCTTGTCTTCAACGGTTAAAATGCGAATGCCTTTCAATTGCGAAATCATATCGGCTTCATCTGATTTGCCATCGGCTTGTGCTGCAAACGACAGTAAGGTTCCGCTGATATTAACTGTTGTCATGCCTTTGTTATTGGCATATTTTTCAAATAATTTATCTACCGGGCTTTTTTGAGCCATCCCGTAAAAGGGGATCAGTACTAAAACGACGAAAAGTACGCGGTACCAGATTTTTAAGCTTGTTTTCATGGCTATTGTTGTTTAAGTTTTTCATTAATTATTTTCAGATCTTCTACCTTTAAGAATCCTTTATTGACCTGTTCCATACCATCGTCGAGCGGTTTTATGGCTTCGTTGACTTTTTCAACAGGTTTTAATTGATTCATTCCCAGTTGATATTTAGCTGCAACAAATTGCAGTGTTTTGCTTGCTTCGGCATATGCCACGTTCGGATCGGTAAAGGTGTCTTTCCAGTTTGCTTTGTTTTGTTGCGAGTTGAAGACCAATAGCGCAATGATTAGTATGGCTGCGATTGAGCTAACGGTTTGCCACAAATAGCGCAACTTCTTCTTCTCTTTATGCTCATGTTCGAGGATGAAATCCATTAGTTCATCTTCCGTTGGCGCTTGGTTGTTGTGCTGTAACTGGTTGAGGCTGCCAAAAAGTTCCCGGTATGGAAGAAATTCGGCATCAATCTCTGCTGAGCTGAAATAAGCCTGCAACTCCTGTTCTTCATCCAGGCTGCTTTGCCCTTCGAAGTAACGATCCAGTAATTGTTTGATGCGATTATTTTCCATAATTCTCCTTGATTAACTCGTCTCTAACTCTTTTGCGGGCCCTTGACAGGTTCACGCGGATGGCATTTACCGTTAAGTCCGTCATTTGCGCAATCTCTTCGTACTCATATTGCTCAATATCGCGTAGGTGCATCACTGTTCGCTGAATATCGGGCAAGTCGCGGATTAATTTTCGAACCAGTAAAGCTGATTCCGACAGCTCAATTTCTTGTTGTAAATCTTTACTTTCGGTCGCTTTCTGTTTCAAAAAATCGTTTTCAGCCAATATTGGCTTCTTCGCTTTAAACAAATCCAAACAGCGATTGCGGGTCATGCGCATGGCAAATGCTTCCATGTTGTCGACCTGTGCCAGCTGATCTTTTTTCTGCCACAATTTCAGAAACACGTCCTGAATAATGTCGCGTGCCTGCTCTTCGTCGTGCAGCAATTGCGAAGCAAATCGCATCAATTTACTGCTTAAAGGAAGCACCTTGGTTTTAAATTCGCTGGCTAGCATTCGCTCGTTTGTTTTGTTTCACTCAAATTTATGACGAGTGGAGCGAATTTTCATTACATGGGAGGGATGATTTTTTTTGAAGGAATTTTTTAGAGGATGCTGTGGGATGTGGTGAAGAGCTTTTTAAACACCATAACTCCGGTCCCTTTCAAACCAGAATGTTCAGCTAATTCGGAGATTTCAAGTTTTACGTTTGACAGAATATTTTCGAGGCAATACTGATGAAGGGTTTGCTGAATGGTAACCAGTAGGTGTTGCTTAGGAACTGTAAGGGGACCACTTAAAAGAATCAGTTCCGGATTGTACAATTGAATAAGAATGGATAATCCCCAAGCCAGGTTTTTACCAAGCTTGTTAATTAGGTTGATGGACAATTCATCACCTTTCAGGGCACTTGTGATGACGTCTTTCACCGTAAGTTCATCAATCCGACTGTTGAAATCATTCGTTAACTGAGAAATCGTTTCGGCAGCGATTGCCTGTTTGGCCAGATTTAATAGATGTCGGGCGCCGGCTATTGTTTGTAAACATCCTCGTTTACCGCATTCACAAAGTTCACCATCCTCGACAACACGAATGTGACTGAATTCTCCGGAACAACCGTTACTACCTGCAAAAATTTCACCATTGATAATCATCCCTAGACCGAGTCCCCAGCTCCAGTTGATGACCAAGGTGTTGTGCGTATTTTTAGCTTTGCCAAATACAAATTCACCAAGCGTCTGCATACGGGCATCGTTTTCAATGTAAGTGGCAAGTTTGAAGTGCTTGGAAACTTGTTCGGCAATGTTTCTGCTTTTCGGATTCTTAATGGTTTGGTTCAATCCGTTTCGTGGATCGATTAAGCCCGGCATACAGATGCCGATAGCATGAATTTTGGATTCTATAATGCCCGACTCTGTCTGCAATTGGTTAAAAGCCAGATCTAGCTTTCCGATAAAGTCGGGATCGTCAATATTGGTACTGAACTCGGCAATGTTACTTGAAAATTCGTTGAGGCAATTTAAAAGAACAGCTTTTGCTTTGTATTGATCCATTTCAACAGCAAGGATGTAAAAGGCGTCCCCGCTTAAACTGTACAATACCGGTTTTCGGCCTCCGCTGGATTCGCCCGTCCCGGTAATAAAGGCCACATTTTCCTCAATCAGTTCATTTAAAACGGCCCTGGCAGATGGTAAGCTGATGGAAAGCTTTTTGCTCAGGTGTACAGCCGATTGCGGGCTTTTTTTGTAGAGCAACCGAATGATCTGCATGCGCAGATTGTGCCGCTTTAATTCACTTAATGCTTGGTTCTGAGGATTTTTAATTGATTTTGCAGACATGGGTTTACGCTAGCTATGCACAAAAATACTGAATTATTTTCTTTTTATGATAGTCTTTCTATTATGGTGAGTTAGATGGTAGTTTCGTAAGGAAAACAAAAAGGTTCCGGCATAAAACCGGAACCACTTTTGATATTTTGAGGCAGATAACATCTTAGTTTACATCCCAAAAGATTTTTGTATCACGGGTATCTTGAGCTTGTACAGCCTGATAATTCGTGCTGTTGTAAGAGCTCTCGTCTGACGGATACAATAAGCGAGTTGGAGGGGTTTCATACCCAACCAGAGTTGCATCAGGGAATGTTAACGCAGGATAGCCAGTACGACGGTATTCAGACCATGCCTGGATAGACTGTAAAAATCCGAAGTGTAACCACTTTTGTGTGTAGATTTTCTCCAGTTTTTCGGCACTTGTACCTGTGTATGCAGCATCTGTATTCGTTGCAAAATCTTCAACTACTGAATCTGCTGGTTTGTCAACTGTGGTTAGTCCGGTTGAGTTCAGATTATTCAGGTAGTAATAGAAGCTAACCGATTGCTCCACAGCTTTGGTATAAGCTGCTTCGGCGTCGCCGCCTCCCCATCTTTCGTAAGCTTCTGCTTTCAGGAAGTTGACTTCTGAAGCTGTAATTACGATTCCAGGAAGTTGCGGGTTTTGCAAGAAGGTCGTTGAGTCAAGGATTGAAAAGTTCATGTAGTTGTTATCAATCTCAGTTGACGTATAGGTAATCGGCATTGCTGCATAGTCAGCATTCTGTACGAATGTGCCATTGGTTGTTTTACCGTATTTGTCAAACATGACCGGAATACGAGGGTCATTTGTTGGCAACATCACGGTATTCAACATGTAATCCGGTGCGTAGTGACTTGGTAACTCAGTTAACGCACTGTTCAGGTTGTTTGTGTAGTCAGTCAATGGCTGCAATAAGATATCGCTGCTTTCCGGATCGTAATCAGCTACATTGTCTCCATCAACCAATGGGTAGGTGCTTGGATCGTTCAGCATAGTCGAAATTTCTTGTTTTGCTGTCGATTCATCAACATTTGAAATACGCATCAACAAACGCAAACGCAATGAGTTGGCATAACGTTGCCATTTGCTTACACTTCCGCTAAGCATGATGTCGTATTTTGAAAAAGTTGCCGATGTAGATGCAGAACCGAAGTAGCTGCCAATCTCTTTCAATTCAGCAATGAATTCAGTGTAAAGAGCTTGTTGATCATCAAAGGCAGCATTGTCAATCACACTGGTCGTTTCCAAACTTCCGGCTTCGCTGTAAGGAATATCTCCCCACATGTCAACCATTTTAGAAGCCTCGTCAATCAATACTAATTTACCGGCATTCATGAATAGGTCCATGTTTGCCTGTTCTGTTTCACCTAATGCGTCGTAAGCCACTTCCATTGCTTTGTAGGTGCTCAACACGCCACTTCCGTTGCTGTTAGCAACATAGAAGTTGTTCCAGTATTGTTGTGTGTAGCTTGTCGACTCTTTATACTTGCCGCTTGAGTTTGAAAAGAAAGCAGTTTGTGTGTAAACAGCCGGTTGCATCAATAAGAAAGTACGAACGTTCCAATAGTTAGGACGAACACGGTCGTTGTTCAACATACGGGTGAAAAATCCGGGAATGCTGGCCTCAGTCGATTTCTCAGGGTTGTTGTATCGCGCTTCCAGTTCATCAGTACATGCTGTCGCCATCAGTACCATTGAAGCAATAAGCGTATATAATAAAAATCTGTTTTTCATGTGTGTAAGAATTAAAATTAGAAACTTGCATTCAATGAGATACCGAAGCTTCTTGATGCAGCAGTTGAACCTACATCGATACCTTGAGACCACCATTTGGATCCCAGTGGAGCTTCAGGATCTAAGTTTTCCAGTGTTCTCCAGATGTAGAACAAGTTGCGACCTACCAATGCTACACGCAGGTTGTTCAGGTGCATTTTCTCTGAAATCTTAGTAGGAATTTTGTAGCCCAAAGTAACTTCACGCATTTTGATGTAGCTATTGTCGAAGATAGCTCCTTCACGGTTCCATGTAGCACCACCCCAGTCGAAGGTGTTCATGTAGTAGGTGGCTGCATCAACAACCTTCGTGTTCTTTTCTCCTGTTGATTGAACAACACCATCCAGTAGAACTCCATCGTCGTAAGTAACTCCGTCTTCAACGTAAGTTAAACCTCCGTGTGCTGCATCGCGGTATTGCATAGAGTTTTCAAGCAACCCTGCACCACGCATATATTTCATACTCGGAGAGATCATTTTTCCACCAATGCGGTAGTCGATCGAGAAGTCCAGTGAAAATCCTTTGTATGATAAGGTGTTGGAAAGACCACCAACGGCATCAGGCATAATGTTACCGGCTTTTACATATTTTGATTGGTCGATAACGTATAGACCATTATCGTTGATCAAATTGTTTCCTTCGCTGTCTTTTGCAATGTCGTATACATAAACATTACCTAAACGTTCCCCTTTTCCGGCTACCAGTTTAATGGCTGACTGCTCAGCAGTGTAGAATACAATCTCGTCGATTCCCGGAGACAAGCTGTTAACTTTACTTCTGTTTACAGAATAGTTAAAGCGAACATCCCATTTGAAACCGTTTTTGAAGATTGGTGTACCGTTGATAGACAGTTCCAGACCAGAGTTGCCGATTTCACCAACGTTAACCAATTGGCTTGATGCACCAACAGATGCAGCAGTTGATAATTGGAGAATCTGATCTTCGATTTTGTTGTTATAGTAGCTTACGTCAAATCCTAAACGGTTATCCAGGAATTGAGTTTCCAAACCGAATTCGTATTCTTTTTTGCGCTCTGCGTTCAGGTTCGCGTTACCATAGCTACTGCTTAATGCCAATTGAGGAACTGATCCGTTAATTGTTTGCAGTGAGCTTTGTGTATAAGAAATGTTTGACTCATACATTGGAGGTGCATTACCTACGACACCGTAAGAAGCACGGAATTTACCGTAGTTGAAGAATGCCGGTAAATTCAATACGTCGCTGAAAATAACACTACCGTTTACTGATGGGTAGAAATAAGAGTTGTTTGCAGAAGGCAATGTTGAAGCATATTCCTGGCGGGCTGTACCTTCCAGAAACAAGAAGTTTTTATAGCTCATGCTTAACATACCCAAGTAAGCATATTTCAACATTTCTTTACGCGTGTAGTTTGTCGACAATACGCCGTAAGAGTTACTTAAGCTGAACCAGTTTTCAGTTACCAAACCACTTGTCGTAGATGAGCTTTCATCTTTGTAGCTCTCATCACGTGATTGGAAACCTCCGCTAACTGATAAGTTAAATTTATCGTTGAAGTTTTTGTTGTAGTTCAACAAGAAGTCAGTATAAAGAACTGAGTACTGGCCACTGGTTACATTGTAACCACCTGTACTGCTGCTGGAACTGTTGTAAGCAGTAGGATACTCTGTATATTGTTTTTGTTCTGAACTGGCACCGGTATAGTCACTACCAACACGACCACGGAAGTGCAGGTTCTTAACGATATCCCAGTTCATTGTAGCGCTACTGATTAAACGGTTTTCAGTTTCAACATATTTGTTTTTCATCTGCTGCCAGAAGAAATCCAACAAGTTTGTTGCACGCATTGAATAAATAAATGCGTCTTCAGTACGTTCGCTGCCGTATGTTGCATATTTATAGCCTTCAGCAGTTTGGAAACGTTGCTTCATTAATGACATGTCTTCAGTACGGCTAAAGAAACCACTGAAAGAGCCAAGCACCTGTCCTAACTGGTATGGACGGTTTGTGGTGATTGTGTTAATGTAGTTTGCGTAAACATCAAAGCTTAATTTGTCGCTCATTTTTAATGAACTTGTTAAGCCGAATGTGTTTTTTTGTTGGTTACTGCCTTCCTGGGTTCCTTGGTAATCCAGACGAGAAGCAGTAAAACGGTAGTTCAATTTTTCGGTGTTGTCCGAGATTGCAACGTTAACATTTGATGTTAAGCCTGTACGATAGATGTCTTTGTAGTTGTTCTTACGGGCTGTGTAGGCACGTGTTGAACCGTCCCACCAGGTCACCATACGTCCATCCATTTTAGGACCGAAACCACCATAAGCACGGAAGTAAGGGCGAACTCCTGACGGTGATGAAGAATCTTCGATCCAACCTTCTGCAGTAGCACCCAATGCTAAGTTGTCGGCACGGTCGTAACCAGGACCATATACATTTTGGAATTTAGGCGTATAAGCAACTTCTTCAACAGATAAGTTGTAGTTTAAGTCAACTCCAAGACCTTTTTTCTTTGTTCCTTTTTTAGTGGTAATTACGATTACACCACTGGCAGCATCAGAACCGTAAAGGGCAGTTGCACTGGCACCTTTCAAAATGTTCAGACTTTCGATGTCGCTTGGGTTGATATCCAAAGCCCCGTTACCACGAATACGTTGGTCATTCCAATAGTTGTTGTTATTGGCACCGCTTGCTCCGTATTGAGCATCATTACGGATTACAACACCATCAACAACATAAAGTGGTTGCTGGTTGTAGTTCAGTGAGTTGATACCACGAATCTGAATGTTACTGGCACTGGTCGCACCACCGGGAGCAGTTGTGATTTTTACCCCGGAAGCTTTACCGTAAAGCGCAGATGCAAAACTGGTTGATCCAACTTCATTCAATTGTTTAGAAGAAATTGTACTCATGGCATATCCAAGCTCACGTGCCTGACGTTTGATACCCATTGCAGTTACAACGACTTCGTCAACCTGCTGAATGTTTTCAGCCATAACTACTTTAAATGTAGTTTGCTTTCCTACTGTGATTTTTTGAGTTTCGTAACCAACGAATGAGAATACCAATACGCTGCTTTCGCTGGGTACTTCTAATTTGAAATTACCGTCAAAATCGGTAATCAATCCTTTTGAAGTTCCTTCGACTGCAACGGCGACACCAATCAATGGTTCTCCGCTTTCATCGGTCACTGTACCACTGACTAGTATTCCCTGACTTTGCTCTGTTCCGGCGAGATCTGTTTTGTTGGCCGGACTGCTTGCTTGTGCATTCGTGATAGCACATAATCCCAGGACCACCATCATTAGTTTTAATGATCTTTTCAGACCACAATGAGGGGATCGTAACAAGGTTCTTTCCATAAAAATTGAATTAATGTTTGTAGTTCACTTTGCTTGAAAACTGTTGTAATAACTGAGCGTGTTTATATAGTATGCGTTCTGGCGTTTCGAAGGATGATGAGGCGAGGTCGTTCCGCATTATACGGATTGAATTCAGCTCCTTTTGTCCTGAGAATTTGGTTTCTGATTCTTGCTTCCATCATATTTCAATTAAATTTTATTAACGATCTCGGAACAATATTAAGGAAAATTTGCATTTAGAAATCAAACTTTAGAAAAAAATTTCAAAAGAAAATCTCAAAGAAAAAAATAAAATCAAACTATATGTTTTAAATTAGCCTTTATTGATGAGCTTTTTCGTCAATTGGAGATGCTATGTTTTTTTGGTAATGTGTTGTTTGGCAGTCGTTAATGCATTACGTTGTAGAAATGGGGATGTTGCTGTAATTTATGATTAATAAAAGATGCTGTTGTCTTTTATTTAATTTTGATTGTTTAAGCATTTTTTAACAAAAGGCTTTGCTTTTCGATTTTTTTTGTTGCTTTTGATTGATTAGTCCTGTTAAAATAAACGAAATGATGGATCGGGAAGGCGATAATTGCGTTTAGTCCTGGCAATTTATTTTCATCGTATTCAAAAGGGGTTTTTGGTTCATTCCTCTATCTTTGTCTCCATAAATGAAAAATCCTGATAGATGAATGATCGTCCATTGATTCTGGTTACGAATGATGATGGTATTTATGCCAAAGGTTTAAAAGAGCTGACAGAAGTAATGCGGCTGTTTGGCGATGTTGTGGTTATTGCACCTGAAGCAGCTATGTCGGGTATGTCGAATGCGATTACAACCGGCAAACCTTTGCGCGCAAGTAAGTTGGAGGAAGAGGAAGGCTACACGGAATATAAGTGCAGCGGAACACCTGTCGACTGTGTGAAGATGGGTTTTAACCAATTGCTCGACCGGCATCCCGACTTTGTTGTTTCCGGTATTAATCATGGTGCTAATACTTCGGTAAGTGTGGTCTACAGTGGAACGATGGGAGCTGCAATGGAAGGTTGTCTGCATGGTGTTCCTTCAATCGGTTTTTCGCTTTGCGATTACGATGCGGATGCCGACTTTACCCGTGCAAAAATGTGGGTAGCCCGGATTTTTCAAGCTGTTGCCGAGCATGGAATTCCTCATTTCACCTGCTTGAATGTTAATATTCCGAAAGGGGAAGTTCGCGGTATTGAAGTGTGCCGTCAGGCTGCGGGAAAATGGGTTGAAGAAATGGAAAAAAGAACCGATCCGCACGAAAAGGATTATTACTGGTTAAGCGGATTCTTCAAAAACTTTGAACCTGATACGCCGGGAACTGATATGCATGCACTCGAAAATCAACACGTATCAGTGGTGCCGGTAACGGTAGATATGACCTGCTACAACACCTTGGAAAAAATGAATAACTGGAGGTTTTAACTTTTACCGGAATGAAAAGGAATAGAAATAAATTAGTCTGGGGATTTTTCCCGGCTTTGATTTTACCTCTTGTTGTTTTTGTCGTGCTCTACTTCATCAATAAGAAAGATGTCAGCCTGATGGAATACTTGGAAACCCTGTGGCATTTAGGGGCCTTGTTGAAGATTCTTAGTTTATGTGTATTACCGAACCTATTATTATTCCTGCTTTTTTACCGACTTAAATATGATTTGGCAGCTCGTGGGGTGATTATGGGAACTCTTGTTTATGCCTTGCTGGTGATGCTGTCCAAAGTATTTTAGTTGGATTTTCTTTAAAGGATGTAGAATTAGAAGTTCTCTTTTATTTTCTATTCAACTTAAATTATGGCTCTTTCAACTTTAAAAATTACATTTGGAAGTTTTCTTGCAAAAGCGCTTTATGAAATACTTCTTTATTGCCGGCGAAGCGTCGGGTGATTTACATGCTTCAAATCTGATTCATGAATTGGTTAAGGCTGATCCGGATGCTGATATTCGCGGCTTTGGAGGCGACCTGATGGAGCAGGCCGGAATGAAGCTTTATAAGCATTATCGCGAAATGGCTTTCATGGGATTTATTCCGGTTTTGATGCATTTGCGCACGATAAAACAGAATTTCCGCTCTTGTGAGGATCGCTTACTGCAGTTTAACCCCGATGTTTTGATTTTAGTTGACTATCCCGGTTTTAACTTGAGAATAGCCGAATTTGCCAAGTTTGTTGGCATTCGGGTCTATTATTATATATCGCCGAAAGTATGGGCATGGAAGTCGGGGCGCGTTAAGAAAATTAAGGAGCTGGTGGACGAGATGTTTACCATTTTCCCTTTCGAAACCGAATTTTATGCCAAACGGGATTACCACAAGGTCAATTTTATAGGTAATCCGATAATGGATGCGGTTGAGGGGCATAAGGTCGATAAAAATGTGGTACAATTTTGTAAAGAGAATAATCTATCCGATAAGCCCATTCTCGCTTTAGTGCCGGGGAGCCGCATGCAGGAAATTAAAGCGCTGTTGCCCCGAATGCTGAAAGCTGTTAATTCGATTACCTCTCACCAGGTTGTGGTAACTGCCGCTCCTGGAATTCCCGACCATGTTTACATTGGGTTAGTGACGGGCTATCATGTGAATGTATTGCGCGATAAAACCTACGAGGTCCTTCAAATGGCCGATGTTGCTGTGTTGGCCTCAGGAACCGTTACGCTTGAAACTGCCGTGTTAGGCTGTCCCCAGGTTGTTTGCTACCGAATGGCAGGAGGGGCTTTGTTTTTTGCGATTGGTAAATTTGTTTTGAATATCAAATGGGTTTCGTTGGTGAATATTATTTTACAGCGAACAGCAGTGAAAGAATTGTTGCAGCATCATTGTACGGCCCGAAATATTCAAAAAGAGCTGAACCGGATTTTGAACGATACAGCTTACCGCCAACAAATAGAAGATAGCTATCAGGAATTGAATGAGAGCTTAGGCGGGCCGGGAGCCTCGGTGCGTGCTGCTCAAATGATTGTTAAAAAGCTTCGGTCGTAAACCGACTTTTTTTATCTTCGCTCATCTTCAAATCAACCCGCAAGCTATGTTTAGTCTGTTTCGGAAAGAAATTACCAGCTTCTTTGGATCTATTACCGGTTATTTAGTAGCCTTTGTTTTTCTGATTGCCAATGGGCTTTTTTTGTGGGTTTTCCCCGGAAACTACAATTTGCTCGAAAGTGGCTATGCTTCGCTAAGCCCTTATTTTTCGTTGGCGCCCTGGATCTTTTTATTCCTGATTCCGGCTCTTACGATGCGTATGTTTGCCGAAGAAAAGCGACTGGGTACTTTGGAAATCTTAATTACCCGTCCGTATTCGCTCCTGCAACTGGTTTGGGTGAAATACCTGGCTGCTTTATTTTTAGTTGCTGTTTCATTACTGCCTACGCTCATCTATTTTTATTCGATTTACAGTCTGGGCGACCCGGTTGGTAATTGGGACAGCGGTGCTGCCTGGGGCTCATTTATTGGCTTGTTTTTACTGGCTGCCTTGTATGTGGCTTTGGGGCTTTTATCCTCGTCGTTAACTGATAACCCGGTATTTGCATTTATTACAGCCCTGTTTTTGTGCTTCTTCTTTTATTCGGGATTCGACTTTGTGGCAGCCATGAATATTCCGGTTGATGTAAAGGCATTTTTTACAAACCTGGGGATTAGTGCTCATTACGACTCGGTTAGCCGGGGAGTTGTCGACTCGCGCGATGTGCTGTATTTTGTTTTGGTAACAGGTTTTGTACTGGTGGTTACCAGCTTGCTTTTACGTCGAAAACAGCAAAAGTTGAAAAGACAACTGAAGAAAACCCTCATATTGGTCATCGTGATGCTAGTCGTATCGGCCATTGGCTCACATTGGTTTTTCCGGATCGACCTGACGACCGAAAAACGCTATAGTCTTTCTCCTGTTTCGAAAGAACTATTAGCAAGGCTGGATGCTCCGATTAAAGTAGATTTGTATCTCGATGGAGATTTGCCACCTGGTTTTCGTCAACTGCAAAAGGCTATCGAAGAAAAGGTTCAGGATATGGATGCCTGGGCTGCTCAACGAATTCAGTCGGAGCTGCGCGATCCTTATGATATTACCAATACAGACCAACGCAATAAATTATTCAATCAACTGGTCTCCCTGGGGATTAAACCAACTGATCTGAGACAAAATAAAGATGAAGGAACGGTAACCAAGTTAATCTTTCCGGGTGCTGTAATTCGTTACCGGGATATGGTCATCGGTGTGAATTTGTTGAAAAACAACCCATCACTTCCTGCCGAAGAAAATCTGAATAATTCAATTGAAACGCTCGAGTTTGAATTGATGAATGCCATCAAACAACTTTTGCAGGGACAAAAGGATGAAGTTGCTTTTTTAACGGGACAAGATGAATTAAGTGAGCCTGAAACCTGGGATATACGGCGAAGTTTATCTGAGAATTTTAGGGTGACCAGAAAAACTGCTGAGCAACTTTTTCAAACGGATACACTGCCGAAAGCAGTTATTATTGCTGATCCTTCGAAGCGGTTTGGAGAACAGGAAAAGTTTTATTTGGACCAGTATGTGATGCGTGGTGGTAACCTGATGTGGTTGATTGATCCGGTACAGGTAAGCCTGGATAGTTTGAGTCGGGGAGAGACAACAATTGCCTTTCCACGCGATCTCAATTTGATGGACCAGCTGTTTAAATACGGCGTTCGAGTTAATCCCGATTTGGTGCAGGATGTCGAGTGTGTTCTGATTCCGGTTAATACCTCACCGGTGGCTTCGCAGCCTAAATTTACGCCTGCGCCCTGGTATTATTCGCCTTTGTTAACTCCGGCGGAAGATCATGTGATCAGCCGAAATTTAAATCGGTTGAAGTCTGAGTTCGTCAGCTCAATCGATACGGTAGGCCGAAACCCGGAAGTGCATAAGTCGATAATTTTGCATACCTCCCTGTATGCGCGGAAAGTTGGAACACCAGAAGAAATTAGCCTGCAAAGTATCAATAGTCCACCTGCACGTGAACTGTTTCATGTGCCCAATATTCCGGTTGGGGTTTTATTGGAAGGAGAATTTCCTTCTGTTTTTACAAACAGGCTTACCAAGGAGTTTAATCCCCTTGGTATTCAGGTTGAAACCAAATCGAAACCGGCAAAAATGATCGTTTTAGCTGATGGTAGTTTAATTGCCAACAAGGTGTCGCGGCGTGACGGAAAAATTAGAACACAGCCCTTGGGATATGACGAATATTCGCAGCAAACCTTTGGTAATAAGGCCTTTTTGTTGAATGCCGTGAACTACCTTTGCGACAACTCAGGAATCATGGAACTGCGGTCCCGGGTATTTAAAATCCGCTTGCTCGATAAAGTCCGTTTACGCGAGGAGAAGACCTTCTGGCAAATACTCAATGTTGTGGGACCTTTGGTTATCATTCTCTTATTCGGCCTGATCTTTTATTTTATCCGAATAAAAAAATACCGTGGTTAATTACTTTGTATAAATTGTGAATATTAAATTCAGGGAAACCAAAGCAAAGTTTGTATATTCGTGTATTCACGCGGTGGAGATTCAGAAATCCGCAATTTTTAAGGTAAGTAAAACTAAAAGAAAATATCAATGAAATTTGTTGTTTCCAGTACCGAATTACTCAGTCACTTGAATGCAATCAGTAAGGTGATTAGTTCGAAGAATACATTACCCATCCTGGATAATTATTTATTTCAGCTGGAAGATAACCGTTTGACGGTTACCGCTTCAGATTTGGAGTCAACACTAATTACCAGCCTCGAGTTAGATAATGCTGAAGGCAATGGTAATATTGCCGTTCCGGCGAAGCTGCTGAACGATACGCTTAAGGAGTTTCCCGATCAACCGTTGACTTTCAAATTCGATCTGGATACTTTTGGCATTGATATTTATTCTGAAAACGGAAAATTTAGCATTGTTGGACAAGATGGTGACGAATTTCCGCAATTGCCGGAGCTGAACGAAGAGGCTGCTGCAACAATTCAGGTACCTCACGATGTGTTGCAAAATGGTATTCAGCGTACCTTATTTGCAACTGCCGACGATGAACTACGTCCGGTGATGAATGGTATTTTCCTGGAACTGGGAACCGGTGATTTGACATTTGTTGCATCGGATGCTCATAAACTGGTGCGTTACAAACGTAGCGATGCTCAGGCCGAAGTTGAGTCATCATTTATTTTGCCTAAAAAGCCGGCTGCTTTATTGAAAAACCTGTTGGTGAAAGAAGATTATGATGTGAAATTGCAGTTCGATGAAAAGAACGCTTTTTTCACTTTGAGTAACTTCAAATTAATTTGCCGTTTGGTTGAAGGAAATTACCCGGCTTACAATTCGGTAATCCCAACCAATAACCCGAACAAAATGACGGTTGACCGTTTGGAATTCTACAATACCATTAAACGTGTTTCGGTATTTGCGAACCAAGCCAGCAACCTGATTAAATTTCATATTCAGGATAGCCAATTAGTGATTTCAGCACAGGATGTTGACTTCTCAATCTCGGCTGTTGAGCGCATTAAATGTCAGTACGAAGGAGAAGAGATTGAAATCGGTTTTAAATCGACCTTCCTACTGGAAATTCTTTCGAACATTACTTCTTCGGAAGTTC
>NZ_JBZQJF010000094.1:0-10768 GCF_059905295.1 Mangrovibacterium sp. | reverse complement strand
TCTCTCTTCTTCATAACCAATAGAATGAAACGCCGTTGCGTTCAATTATTCGGGGGGCAAAAGTAGAAAATACTTTATATCGGCAAATAAAAATGCTGTTAAAATTCACTTGTCAGAGTTTTTAGTTAAAGTTTAGGTGATGAATATGACGTAAGTAGCAGTTTATTAGGAGTTTGTGTTTTTGTTGTTCCCGGATTCTAATGTTTCTGCAAGGTGAAATTTCATATGAAGTCACCTGTTTTCTGTTGTTTTTACTAGCTTGGTCGGCATAAAAAGGATCATTTTTCAACTTAAAATGGGGCGAAACAACTTCTTTCAGTTTAAAAAATTTCGGATTGTACAGGACAAGGCAGCTATGAAAGTTGGCATTGATGGTGTGCTTCTGGGGGCCTGGATTAATTATGAGCAGGAAGCTAAGATCCTGGATGTCGGTACCGGCACGGGCTTGCTGGCCTTAATGGCTGCACAACGAACTGCGGCTTTGATTGATGCGGTTGAAATAGAAGCTGAAGCTGCAGAAGAAGCAAATCAAAACTTCAGGCAATCACCCTGGGGGGACCGGCTTCGGCTGTTTATATGTGCCTTTCAGGATTTAGAAGTGGCTGATCGTTACGATCATATTATCTCTAATCCTCCCTTTTTTGATGATACAAAAACACCGAAATCGAACGATCAAAAGCGGGCTACAGCGCGACATGCTGATCGTTTGAAATTGGAAGAACTGCTGGTTAAAGCAGTAGGTTTGTTGAGTGAGGATGGTCGGATAAGCCTGGTTTTGCCGGCAGATCAGGAAGAACGTTTACGTGCTGAGGCGAGCCGGTTGGGCTTATATGTGAATCGTTGCGCCAGGGTATTTCCGGATGCAGAACGTTCGTCACACCGGATCCTGGTTGAATTATCCTTCAACGAAGGCATCGAATTTTGGGAGAGTATCTATATTCGTAATCGCGAAACCGGCGAATATACGGCTCAGTATCGGGAGCTGACCAGGGACTTTTACCTGGCTTTTTAGTTGTGGTTTGTGTTTGTTGAACTTTTAGGCTTTTTCATTTTTTCACTGAATCGCTGTATGGCATCGTGATCAATCTTAACCGTCGTTTTTTTGCTTCCCGTCATTTTTCTCACCATGAAGCGTTGCAGAAAATTCATCTTTTCAAAATAAAAAGCGCCTCCCATAATCGCTTCTGCTTTGGCATGTTGATGCAAAATCTCCGGGAAAGCATTTTTTAGTTGCGCCTGTGCTTCCACGCCCTTGTACATACAGCAAATAAAAAGACCGATTTCCTTTTGAGCGAGCTTGTTCGCATTTTTCTCGCAGAATGTTTGAAGCTCTTTCTGTATTTTTCCCATATGAATGGACCCACCCAAAATAATCCGCTCGTAGTCGTCTATCTGAATGCGAGGGTTATCTTTCAGGTTGACGATGGAGGCGTCTCCTCCCAGTTTTACAGCAATCCGGTGGGCCACGTTTATGGTACACCCATGGGTCGACATAAACAAGATTAGTGTTTTCATCAGTTGGTTTTCTTTTAAAATTACAACATTTGCGGGAAACAATGCAGCGCTTTACCGGTTTAGTAATCAATTAACAACTGTAAAGAATTTGAATAAGATAGATATGTCCTTTTTAGAAAAAATGAATATCTTTGCAGCCCAAATTTATTGAGCCATGACCATGGAGTTTAGACCAGACATTCAATTGGATGAAACCTTTTACAAGGTTCAAGAGATCAGAAAACTAACAGGTGAAGCATTTTCGCTGCGTTTGCCGAAGAGCCGTTTTAAATATCACGCGGGGCAGCATATCTCGTTGGGTATTCACGGCGATTATCAAAGTCGCGAGTATTCGATTTACAGTGGCGAGAACGACGAATACCTGGAAGTGTTGGTGAAGGAAGTGAAAGACGGTTATTTTTCGCCGAAGCTAAGTAAGCTTAAAGTAGGTGACTTGGTTGAAGTGAACGGTCCTTTCGGTAAATTCAAAATTGACGAGAAGAAAATTGCCGATCACAAATTTGTGTTTATTGCCAGCGGAACCGGTGTTGCGCCATTCCGCAGTATGGTGCGTACTTATCCGAACCTGAATTATACATTGATTCACGGTGTGCGTTACGGTAGCGAAGCATACGATAAAGCAGAATATGCACCGGAACGCCATGTGTTGTGCACATCGGGCGATAAAACGGGACAGGTGCACGGACGGTTGACGACCTACCTGAAGAGCTCGGATTTTGAGAAGAACACACAGTTCTATCTTTGCGGAAACAGTAATATGATTTTTGATGCGATTGAGATTTTAAAAGATAAAGGCTTCGATCGGGATCAGATTCACTGTGAAGTATATTTTTAACACCGTAGATACACACGGCCGTGTGTGTCTAACGATATTGATTACGTTGAAATAGGAAAGATGAAATACCATTTAATTACATTGGGCTGCCAAATGAATATTTCCGACAGCGAGCGTGTTGCTGCGGTGTTGGAGAATATGGGCTACCAGCGGACGGATAATGAGGATGAAGCCAATTTATTAGGCATGTTGGCTTGTTCGGTTCGGCAAAAGCCAATCGACAAGGTGTACAACAAGATTGCCCAATGGAATAAAGCCAAGAATAAGCGGAACCTGATCACCTTCCTGTCGGGATGTGTGTTGGCTGCCGACAAGGATAAATTGCTGAAACAGTTCGACATCATCTTCCCGATGAGCGAGCTGAGCCAGTTCCCGGATATGATCCGCAGTTACGGTGTTGTGAATGCGCATTCGTTGAAGGTAGCTGAGCCTAAGCCGGTGATGCCCAAGAATGAGCACATTGTTGACCTTTGGCAGATCCAACCGAAATATCAATCGACTTACGAAGCTTTTGTGCCCATTCAGAATGGTTGCGACAAGTTTTGTACCTACTGTGCTGTGCCTTACACTCGCGGTCGTGAGGTGTCGCGTCCATCAGCCGATATTGTTGACGAAGTTCGCCATTTGGTGAATCAAGGCTATAAGTCGATCACTTTACTGGGACAAAATGTGAATTCCTACGGTCTGGATAAGAAAGGTGAAGAAGTTTCGTTTGCCGACTTATTGCGCCAGATTGGTGAGTATGGTAAGCAGTCGGGTGAAGAGTTTTGGGTGTATTTCACATCACCACACCCGCAGGATATGACCCGCGAGGTGATTGAAGTGATTGCCGAATATCCTTGCCTGGCGAAACAAATACACCTGCCGATGCAAAGTGGCGACGAGAAGGTGTTGATTAAAATGAACCGCAAACACTCCATGGATAAGTATCGTGGTATTGTAGCCGATATTCGCGAGTTGTTGCCAACAGCGACTTTGTTTACCGACATCATTGTTGGTTTTACAGGCGAGGGCGATAAAGAATATCAGAATACCGTAACGGCTTTCCACGAGTTCAAATTTAATATGGCTTACATCGCGATGTACTCGCCGCGACCGGGAGCTGCCAGCTACCGTTGGAACGATGAGGTGTCGCAGGATGTAAAGAAAGAACGTTACCACGATTTGTCGGAGGTGATGAAAATTTATACCCGTGAGTACAACGAGAGTATGGTTGGTCAAACTATTCGCCTCTTGGTGAATGGCTCCGACCGGAAAACAGGTCACTCAATGGGCTTGACTGAGGGTAAAATCCAGGTGCGTTTGGATCGAAGGGCACCGGAGTTGATGGGACAAATTGTCGATGTGAAGATTACTTCAGCGGCAGATTTTTCGATGAGTGGAGAATTGGTACTTCAGGAAGAAACGGTGAACTAGGAGATGACTACAAAAAAACGCATTGCATTTAAAACGCTCGGATGCCGCTTGAATCAGTACGAAACCGATGCTTTGGTGTCGGACTTTGATAAAGCGGGCTACGAGATTGTCGACTTTAAAGATCAGGCCGATGTGGTGGTGGTAAACACCTGCACGGTAACGAACCAAAGCGACCAGAAGTCGCGGAATACCATTAGCCAGGCTGCCCGCAATAACCAGGGATCGGTGGTTGTGGTAACCGGCTGTATGGCCAACAACTATAAGGAAAAGCTGGAGGGTGAGCAGAAGATTACCTATGTGGTGGAAAATAACCGCAAAGGGTCGATCCTGAACCTGGTCGATGGCCATTTTGGAGGAGAGCTGATGCATCCTGAAAAGCTAAATGCCGATGTATTCCAGTTTCATGCAGTTGACAAAAGCCTACATACGCGTAGTGCCATCAAAATTCAGGATGGTTGCGACAACTTCTGTACTTTCTGTATTATTCCGTCGGTTCGCGGACGGGCAACAAGCCGCCCGATTCCCGAGATTATCGGGAATGTAAAGGATACGCTGGCGAATGGTTTCAAAGAGCTGGTGATTACCGGCGTGAACATTGGCCGCTATGATTGGGAAGGAAAGCGTTTCGAGGATGTGCTGGAAGCCATTCTGAATGTCGAAGGTGATTTCCGCGTTCGCATTTCATCACTGGAGCCGGATGGTTTTAGCGACGATATGGTGAAGCTCTTCGATCATCCGAAGATGACGCCGCACCTGCACCTGTGCTTGCAAAGTGGTTCCGACAAAGTCTTGTTGCGTATGCGCCGCATGTACGATTATGCCCGCTTCGAGCATGTTGTGAACCTGTTCCGCACAAAATTCCCCGATTTCAACTTTACAACCGATATGATCGTTGGTTTCCCCGACGAGAGTGAAGAAGAATTTCAGGATAGTGTGAATGCTGTGAACCAGTTTGGGTTCGGGCATGTGCACACCTTCAAATATTCGGTTCGCCGCGGTACGCGTGCCGAGCGGATGCCAAACCACATTCCGGAGAAAATCAAGACGGAGCGCTCAGCAATCTTACGCGAAACATCGGAAGATTGCCGCGACAAGTTCCTGAATTCCTTCATCGGGAAAACCGAAACTGTATTGATTGAAGGCGTTAATAAACAGGGTATAGCTAATGGCTATGGCGAGCACTACATCCCGGTTCATTTTGAAGGAAAAGGGCTGGAGAAAAACAGCTTCCACAAAGTGAAACTGGTCAAAGTTGAAGGCCGTGGCGAAGATGCTTATGTAACAGGTGAATTGGTTGACTAATCAATAATCCGTAAGATATTGAAAGAGCTTGTCCAGAAAGTCTGAAGAGCTTTTCTTAAACTATCAAATTGTAAGTCCATTCAAGCTACTGACCCCTAAATTCTCCCGAAACAAATTCGGGACAGGCTCTGAAGGGGACTTTAAGCCGCCCCTTTAGGGGAGGTTTGGAGGGGTAAAATCAGCAAGAGCTTTCAATATGTAAGTCTGAATTTTTCCTTGTCGACTTTTGGGACAGCCTCTTTTTGTATACTTTCTACTTGAAATGTATTCGGATAAAATCGATGAAGATATCGTAGTCGGCCGGTAAAGTGCCATGGCCTCCTGAATGCATATAATATCCCAAGTCATGTAATATCGGTGTTCCTGCTTTAGGCCAGACATCGGTTTCCAATCCCTTTTTGCCGAATAATTTATAGACCGGTTCAGCGGCGACGGCAGCCTCAAATTCGCCTTTGGGATCCGACCAGTAATCTGTGTCGCCGGTCTGTAATAACAAGGGGCGGGGAGCCATTAAGGCAATCATCATATGTGCATCAATAGGGCAGGAGTTGGGATCGTCTGCATACTTGGCACGATTGGAGCAGAACTGGTAGAAATAGCGTGTCGGGTGGATCATATGTTTGATCGTCTCCCCGTATTGCCTGCGGGATAAAGCAGCCCCACCTTCACCGGAACAGCTGGCTATCACCAGGCCAAATCTTTCGTCCCGGGCACCCGTCCATAACACTGTTTTGCCCAAGCGTGAAACACCATAAAGTGCGATCTGTTGCGAATTAACCATAGGGTCTGTCTCCAAATAATCCATAACACAACTTAATCCCCACGACCAGGCTGAAATAGCGCCCCATTCATCCGGTGCAGGGTATTCCTGACCGGGTTTCAAATAATGTCCTCGAATGCCGTACTTTATCCCTTCCGGAAAATCCGGTTCGATATCGCCGTAGTAGATGGTAGCTACCCCGATGCCCTTGGAAATGAATTTCTCAACATCAAAGAAGCCAAAGCTTCTGCCTTCGGAGGCCGGGATCTGCGTTCCGTCGCGGGTCCACATCATGCCTTGCCTGATGTCTGGATCATCCACCGTCAGGCAGTTTGGTGCAAATCCAATTTTTAAGAGCACAGGAGCTGGTTTCTTCGTGTTGGCAGGAAGATAAATCAACAAGTCGGCTTTGTAGGTGGTTGTATCTTCGGTAAAATAGATCGTCACCTGTTTTCTGATTGCCTGACCATGAAAAGCCGGTGTGCCTGCTTCAAAAACCTTGAAGCTGACATGCTGCCGGTCGGGAACTTTGCCGAACTGTTCCGTTTCAAACAGATCAAGTATTTCCTTACGCCTTTCATTTTCCCAGGTTGTGGAATCCTTGACCTTCTCTCCGTTGGAAAGGACTAAAAGGTCGGGAAGGGTATAGGAGGGAACCTTGGATTCATCTGTGTTAACCGGAATGCCGGCAACCTCGGTGGGCGTATTTTGACAGATCGCCGGAATGTGGATCAGCAAACATGCAAAGAGCAGCAGGATAAATTTGGGGACGGTTAGCGTTCGTTTCATTTTTAGCTTTTTAGGTTTCTGTTAAGTCGCGCATCACGATGCGTTTCATATCCTTTAAACGGATGGAATCGAAAGAAAGTCTGTTTTGAATGAAGCATTGTGATTCTTCGTGCTCTTTGATGCCGAGCGCAGTTTCTGCACAAAAAACAAGGGAGTTGGGAACTTTTTATCGCCGTAAAGGTTGTACTTTAACGCTTCATAAATACTCAAAAAAAAATCAAATCATGGTTGACAAGGCAATTATTGAAAAAATACGCCATAAATCAGGCTTCATTTGTGATATGGATGGTGTCATCTATCACGGTAATAAGATTCTCGACGGTGTGAAAGAGTTCGTTTCGTGGTTGCAGGCTGAGAACAAGAAGTTTGTTTTCCTGACCAATTCCAGCGAACGAACCATTAAGGAGCTTCAGGGAAAACTGTCGCGAATGGGACTGGATGTTGGTATGGAACATTTTTATACCAGCGCCCTGGCAACGGCTTCCTTTCTGCAAAGCCAAAAGCCCAATGGCAGCGCTTACATTATTGGCGAGGCTGGCCTGATTAATGCCATCTACAATGCCGGGTATTCGAGCAATAACATCGATCCGGATTATGTGGTGATGGGTGAGGCCCGCTCGTACAGCTACGAGGTGATTGAGAAAGCAGTGAACCTGGTGATGCGCGGCGCTAAATTGATTGGTACAAATCCCGACCTGAGCGGACCAATTGAAAACGGAATTGCCCCCGCCACCAAAGCTTTGATTGCTCCTATTGAGCTGGCAACCGGCAAGCAAGCCTATTTTGTGGGCAAACCAAACCCGCTGATGATGCGCATTGCCTTGAAACGATTGAATGTGCAGCGCGAGGAAACCATCATCATCGGCGACCGCATGGATACCGATATTGTGGCCGGTATTGAAGCCGAGATTGATACCTGCCTGGTGCTGTCGGGAATCTCGAGCCGCGAAACCATTAACGAATTTGCCTACCGTCCGCACTTCGTGTTGGATGGGGTGAACGAGATTGTGAAGAATTTTAAGGGCTAACGAAGTATCGGAAAAAGCTGGATCGGATTTGCAATCCGATCCTATTTAGCGAGGGATTTTTAATTCCGTATTTTTATTTCATTTATGCAGATTACAAATACGCAGATAAAAGCGTCAGGATTACATCCCGAGGATTCGGGACTGACTGCAAAAAGGTTTTTGTTTTAGTTAAATAGTTCATCCAGGGTGTCGTAAAATTCTTGGTTCTCTCCGCTACTTTTCAATACGATTTTACCTTCTCTGTCAATGATTAATTTTGTCGGATAATTTGTAATGCCGTAATTGTCCGAGATTATTTTATCCGCAGCAAAGAGGTTTGTCCAGTTCAGTTCATATTTTAAAACGGCATTTTTCCATGGCTCTTCGTGATCCTGGCAATCTATTCCGATGAATTCAACCCGATCTTTATATTTTGAATAATACGCTTTTAATTTCGGGAATCCTTTCACACAAGAGCCACACCAGGTACCCCAGAAATCCAAAACGACATATTTCCCTTTATAGTCCGATAACGAATGAATTTTACCTGCTGTATCAGGAAGGGAAAACGATGGGGCCGGCAAACTTTTTGTTGATGCAGTTAGCGCTTTTGAAACAAATTTACCGAAAAGCGAATTTTTAACTGCTGGAGTGAATCTATTGTAATATTTTGCCTTCGTATCAAGAGGAAATTTAGCTAGTAATTCTGCAGAATATTCCCAATCTGGATGTTTGGCAATCATCTGCAAATCAATACTGTCTAGCTGGGAACTAACGGATTGTAGTTCCTTATCTAACTCCGCAATTTTATTGCTTCCTACTGGTTCCTTTTCTTTTTGGATCGTTAACTGGTTAAATCTTTCGGAATACGGAAATTTGGCTTCTTCTACTTGACTCTTTTGGCGACCAATGTCGTTACCTGTGATGCTATATTTGATTCCATAATCGGCAAATGATGCGGAAACCACGATGTCCTCAGCGGGTTTAATGAAGAATCGGATATCCCGGTTTTGAAGTTCTTGTTTACTACTTTTTTCGGAACCAAAAACAGCATTAAACGAATCGCTGCTAATGATGACCAAATGCCACATGTCAACACCATAATTTAGTGTATAATTAAATTTACCGTCTGTGCATGAAGTGGTATCAAAAATTGGGTTTGCCCCTTCTTTTAATGGTAATGCAAGTACATGGATTGTTGCATTGGCAACTCCATCGATTGTTCCTTCAATATGTGACTCTTGAGCAAATCCGATAAAGGATAAAGAAATTAGAAATAAGGTAAGTTTTAGTTTCATTGTAGTAGTGGTTGTTTGATTAGCGAATACAATTTACAAAATAAACTAACCCTTCAATCAATTACTTATCGTTAAGTTTTCTGTTCTGCTAACTTCGCTTAGGCGGATTTGCAATCCGATCCTGCTTTAGTTCGGGATTTTTAACCTTTGCTGGATTGGATTTGTAATCCAATCCCATTTAGCCCGGGATTTGTAATCCCGATTATTATTCTCTGAATTATTTTTAAATAAATTCGATTTTAACGAGTCCTTTTTCTCCTGCATAGTCACGAGCCGAGCTATACAAGTAGTCTTCCGGTTTGGTAACAATTTCAGCTTTAACCGGATTATTGTGGATGTAGTTCATTTTTTCTTCTAAAAATGGAGTCATGTGTATTTCTTTGGCTTCGTTGCCATCCTGCCAAATCTTGTAGTAATGGATTTTAGGATTACTTTTCCCCGCGTACTCAAAATGATTTAATAGCCACTCTCTTCGACTTTCAGGAATCGTTTGGATTTTGTTGATAAGAGCTTTGCTTGTGAATTTCTTGAAATCACGAAGAATATCAGATAAAATGGTGTCATCTTTAGTTCCTGCGATCATGTGCAGATGGTTGGACATAAGACACCATGAATAAACATTTAATCCTTTGTGCTCAATGCAATAATTTAATGAACTGACAATCTCGTGCCTGTAATCTGGGCGGGTAAAAATATCGATCCACTCGACCACTGTCAAGGTTAAAAAGTACACATTCCCGGGTGTTATTTTATTTCGGATTCCCATGATTATTAAAGGTACTTGTTATTTCGTTTATGCGGATTACAAATCCGCGGTTAAAAGCGTCAGGATTATAAATCCTGACGAGCTGGAGCGGGGATATCGTAGATGGGTTAGGGGGATATGTTGGATCCCCTTGGGGTATCCCGAAGACCCTCGAGCCTATCCTCATGATGACTCTGGTCGTTTTGGGAACGACTGGGACAATTCTAAAGAGAACTGCAGTATATCGCCGAATGACTTGTAGGGTCGTACAAACGACTGCAGTCGTCTTTAACAGGTCTTCAGTCGTTTGCCGGATGAGTGGAGTTATTTCCAGGATGACTGAAGCCGTTTTCGGAATGCTCCGACTTATCCAAAAGAAGACCCGAGTCGATTGGATAATGACAGGAGTCTATATTAATAACCGTGATGTCGGGCTGGCAATTCCCGGATTGTGCAGTCAAAAGAAAGCGGAAGTCATTTTGTGGCTTCCGCTTTTTAGTTGGGCAAATCGTTACGATTGCGCGCTACGAGTGCCATTATCTTCGAACCGTTGTTTCAGGTCCTCATAAATAGGTTTCGATCCGGGGATGCTCATTTTTGAAGCTTGTTTTACCGAGCCATAGTAGCTCAGGGCAGCGACATAAGCTTCTGACCCTGCTTGTAGGCAGGTGTCGTTCAGGTCGGAGAGCAACTGTTCGATCGGGTTCATCAATTGTTGGGTTTGGGAGCGGGTGGTCAGGTCGACCGCGAAACCATCCGCGTCCAGGTAAGGCGGTGTAAACTCGGGATTTGTGCCGGTGTAATCGAGTGCTTTGTCCACAAAAGGCTCGGTGCCATCGGCCATTTTCGGTAGTTTCCTGCGTTCCTCGGTGGTCAACGCAAACAGGAAAGGTTTTAAATCGGCAGCTGCTGATTTGATTTTCTCTAGAGCTTGTGTAAGTACCTCTTCAGGAATTGAATTCGTTACTTTATCATCCATGACAAGTATATTTATTAATTACTAAATCTGTTTATCAATGAAAAGTTACGGACTTATGTTCCTATAATCCAAATGATTTCGAAAAAACTTCATGAACGACTATGTTTTGGGGGCTGAACGTG
>NZ_JBZQJF010000093.1:0-14252 GCF_059905295.1 Mangrovibacterium sp. | reverse complement strand
GTTACCAGCTTCTAGTAACAAGAATATGAAAACAAAAGCTATTCGATTATACGGCAAGAAAGACTTGCGACTGGAAGAATTTGAGCTTCCAAAGATTGGTGATGATGAAATTTTAGCGAAAGTTGTGTCCGACAGTATTTGTATGTCGTCGTACAAAGCAGCCTCGCAGGGTAGTGATCACAAACGTATTCCCAACGATGTGGCGGAGAATCCCATTTTGATTGGGCACGAATTTGCCGGCGAGTTGGTTGAAATTGGGGTCAACTGGCAACATAAGTTTAAGGCAGGACAGAAGTTCTCTATTCAGCCGGCAATTTATTACGAAGAAGGCCCTGTTGGCGTATTAAGTGCTCCAGGCTATTCTTATCAGTACATTGGTGGCGATGCAACTTATGTCATTATCCCGAAAGATGTGTTGGTGCAGGATTGTTTGCTGGCTTATGAAGGCCCTGGTTATTACCCGGCGTCACTAGCTGAGCCACTGAGCTGTGTTATTGGTGCAATGCATGCAAATTACCACACCAAGCCTGGTTCGTATGTTCACCAGATGGAGATTGTTGATGGTGGAAAGATGGCGATTTTGGCAGGTGTGGGGCCGATGGGCTTGGCGGCAATCAATTACGTAATTATGCGTGAAGATCGTAAACCATCGCTGATGGTGGTAACCGATATTGACCAGGCACGCTTAGACAGGGCTGCTGCGATTTATTCTCCTGAATGGGCAAAAACGAAAGGCATTGAACTGATTTACCTGAATACTAGTGGTGATAATCCGGTGGGTAAACTTCGCGATCTAACCGGTGGAGAAGGCTATAGCGATGTGTTTGTGTTTGCTCCGGTTCCTCCGGTTATTGAGCAGGGCGATGCTATTTTGTCGAATGATGGTTGTTTGAACTTCTTTGCAGGCCCAGGGAATACAGACTTTACTGCAAAAATGAACTTCTATAATGTGCATTACGCATCAACACATATTGTTGGAACTTCCGGGGGAAATAATGATGATATGGTTGAGTCGCTCGAAATGTTTGGAAAAGGACTCGATCCGGCAGGTTTAGTAACCCACATTGGTGGATTAAATGCTGTAATCGATACAACATTGCATTTGCCGGAGATTCCCGGAGGTAAGAAATTGATCTATACACATAAGGATATTCCATTGACAGCAATTGCTGAATTTAAAGAAAAAGGAAAATCTGACCCCTTATTTGCAGGTCTGCACGAAATTTGCCAACGAAATAACGACCTTTGGTCGGTCGAAGCTGAAGGATACCTACTTGCGAATGCGAAAGGTATTTAATAGCAGGCATTTATGACATATTGCCTGTGGTTTCGATTCGGATCATGAATAAAAATTACAGGCAATATGATTTACATGGCAGACACGGCCGATATTGAGGCCCTGAAGGAATTATATGATTTTTTCCCGCTGGAAGGCGTAACAACAAACCCGACAATCCTGAAAAACTCAGGAAACAAATTGTCAGTAGCAATCGATAATATTCTGAAGTTGATTGGTCACGGCATGATTCACGTTCAAGTGATGAGTGAAGAAGCAGAGGATATTGTTCGTGAAGCAAAAACTTATAAGAGCTATTTCGATATCGGGGATAACTTTTACGCTAAAATTCCGGTTACACCTCAAGGATACAAAGCGATGTCGATTTTGAAGAACGCTGGTATTAATGTTACGGCGACAGCGATTTTCACGCAGCAACAGGCTTTGGTTGCTTCTAAATCCGGCGCCGATTATGTAGCGCCGTATGTGAGTCGTTTGGATAACATCTCGTCTCACGGAATTGAAGTTGTTCGCGATATTGTAAAGAATATGACTGATTTTAATTTGCCGACAAAGGTGTTGGCCGCCAGTTTCAAAACGGTCGACCAAATTCATCGCGTAAGCATGAGTGGTTCTCATTCAGCTACTGTTGGTCCCGATTTGTTGATGCAGTTGATTAAACACCCAATGACTGACATCAGTGTGGCAACTTTCCTAGAAGACGGTAAAGATTTATACGACATTTCGTTTTAAACGAATGAATACGCCAAGACAATGAAAGAAGGACCTTTATGGTCCTTTTTTTTGTTTTTGAGCTTAGGGTAAATCATTATTTTAGTGGATTGATATTAAAAAATGATATTTTTTAAGTTTGATTTGTTATTACTTCATATGTCTCAATTCTTTTGTATTTCCGGGAAAGTAAAAAGACAAGCAGTTTTTATTACTTCGCAAGGAATAGAGAGCTTTGAGTGAGACACGAAAGAATTATTTGGGGATTGAATTTAAGAGCATGATTTTAACCAGGAAAATTCGCGATATCGTCTGCCGTTGTAAGAGGCCACGTAAAAGAAGTATTTTATTACTTGGCTTCTTGTTGTTACATGTCTTGACATTCGGGCAGATTGCCGATGGAAGCTTACCGGCTTCATTCAGTGTAAAATTGAAAGCAGCAGAGGTCATTCCTCAAAAAACATTCGAAGCCTTGGATATTGCCGCTTTGAAAGCCAAAGATGTATCGGAAGGTGTTGATAACCGATATGGCATATTAAAGGCAGTTCGTGTCGATATTCGGGAAGATGGTGTTCAAACTCAGGTGGGAACGATGAATGTTTGGCGATACGAACTGTCAAGCCCCAACGCGTATTCTTTAGGATTGCAGTTTTCAACTTTCGACATTCCCGAGGGAGCAGCCTTGTACATCTATTCAGCTGATGGGACGCAAATTCGGGGTGGTTTCACAACTTTAAACAGGAAGGCAAACGGCGGGTTGACGCTTGCTGAATTTCCTCAGAATAAGTTGATCATTGAATATGATGAACCGATTGACGCGACATTTGAAGGTGGTGTTGTTCTGGGACAAGTGTCTGAGGGCTACATTAACCTAAGCTCTGAAGCTGCCACGCGCATTCAAATTAACTGTGCTGAAGGACAGGATTGGCAGGTCAACAAGCGGGCGGTTTGCATGATCACTTTTAACGATTCTCAATATAGCTATTATTGTTCCGGATCGTTGGTCAATAATGTCAATGAAGATGCCACACCCTACTTTCTGACCGCAAATCACTGTATTAGTTCCGACCTTGAGGCTTCTACTTTAGTCGCGTATTTTAATTATGAAAATTCCACTTGTACATCGGATGATGCATCGTTAGATCAGTCTGTTTCCGGTTCTTCGTTGGTGGCATCAAGTACCTCTTCTGATTTCACCTTGGTTAAGTTGAGTAAGGATGTTCCACAGGATTATGAACCTTTCTTTGCGGGGTGGGATGCAACGGATAACAATCCGCAGAGTGGTACATGTATTCATCATCCGCAGGGAACTGCAAAGTGTATCGCGTTAGATTACAATGAGGTTGTTAGCAACGATTACCGGATTCAGTGGGATCAGAACAGCGGAGTCTCCGAAGTGGATTCGCATTGGGAAGTGGTCTATGATGATGGATCCGACGAAGCTGGCTCTTCCGGAGCTCCTTTGTTTGATGAAAATAAGCGCATCGTAGGTCAGTTACACGGGGGAGACACTTCTTCCTCTTTGTTCGGGAAATTTTCCTGGTCGTGGAATCACCGGTCGGGTTCTGCTTACCAATTGAAATATTGGTTAGATCCCGATAACACCGGAGTCTTACAATTGGATGGTTTCGATTCAACGAGTAAGCCGATTGCCGCATTTAGCGCAGAATATTCGATTCTTTGTTTGAGTGAAGTCCTGAATTTGACCGACGAGTCAAAATACGGACCACAAAGTTGGGAGTGGAGTATCAGCCCATCAACCTATACCTTTGTAAACGGAACTGATAAAAACTCTGAAAATCCGCAAGTGCAGTTTAGTGCAGAAGGGACATATACGATAAGTCTGACTGTGACTAACGAAAACGGAACCGACGAGCTAACCCAATCGAATGCCGTTTCTGTTTTTGCTGAGTTGCCGGTTGCCTTGGTGGATTTACCGGATGAAATGACCATGTGTGGATGGGAGCTGGATAATTATGAATTTGCTGCAGAAGGGGCTCCTGTTTTTACCTTTGATATAACAGCCGCCGATAAATTTTCGAGCTCAGTAGTGGATAATGTGCTAACCGTTAGCTTGACGGATGCTGCCAAGCAGGAAGGATCGTTTGATACCTATGTGAAAGTTACCGGTTCGCAAGGCAGCTGCTCTAAGTCCGATAGCGTATTGGTTCATGTGATCATTCCCGAAAATGATAATGTGGCGCAGGCTACTGCTCTAAAACTGGGTTATAACGGGCTCTATTCGAACGATTGCGGGACTGTGGAGGACAATGAACCGGTTCCAACGACTACGGATGGTCTGGATAATTCAATCTGGTTCTATTTTGAAGGACCTTCCAGCGGACATGTAACCATCCAAACGGAAGGTGTAAATACCGAAATGGCTGTTTACCGGGCTGCCACTGCGGCCTATTTGTTGTCGGGAAGTCAGGCTTCTTATACCAAGCTTGCATCCTCAAGTAGCACAAGTTTAAATAATCTGGAGGTTATGGCTGGTGCAAAATATTGGCTCCAGGTTGATGGAGTCAATGGTGCTGAAGGAGACCTTTCTATTTCGCTTCTGTCGAATACGATTGAGGTTTATCCCAACCCATCAACCGGTTTGTACCATTTAACCGTTGGCAGCGTTGAGGATGGTGATGCTGAATTGTCGGTGTACAACGAGCAAGGACAAATTATCTATAGCGGAACAGGTGCCTTTAATCAGAAAGAGAATACAGTTGATTTTGATTTGACAGGGAACCCGGCAGGTGTGTATTACTTCCGAGCCATTATTAATGGTGAAGTTATGACAAAAACACTGGTTCTTGTTCGGTAGTCTTCTGTTTGATTATGGCGATGGTTGGAATATAAAATGAAATTGTTGTTCCTTCATTTACTTCAGATTCAACTTCAATAAATCCATCCTGTTTCTCAATAAGTTCCTGGCAAAGGATAAGGCCTAAGCCACTACCGGTCTCATTGTTGGTCCCGATAGTTGATTTGTTCGGATTGAATAAAAAGATTGTTTCTAATTTATCTTCAGGTATTCCAATACCGGTATCTGTAACAGATACTTTACTGTACAGTCGTTTGTTTTTGGCCACACGCTCACAGTAAATGCGAATGGTTCCCCCTTTGGGTGTGAATTTTATGGCATTCGAAATGAGGTTTCGAATAACGGTTAACGTTACATATTGGTCACAAACAGCAAAACATTCGGGAGGCATTTCATTGATAATTTCAATTTGTTTAAGTTCTGAATGCACCAGCTGCGAGTCGATTGCATCATCGACTAAATTGAAAAGAGACTGATTCTGCCTGTTTAAGCTCAACGATCTACGTTGGCTATGGGACCAGCTTAGCAAGTTTTCCAAAAGATCATAAAGATTTGAACTGGCTAAGTGAATCGAAGACAGTACTTTTTTAGTATGCTCAGGATCATTTTTCCCGAAGTTCTTTAATAAAATACCGGTTAGCATTTTAAAACTACCAACGGGGCTCCGTAAGTCATGGGCAATGATTGAAAAGAACCGATCTTTTGTCTCGTTCATTTCCTGTACTTTATCAGCCGATTCCTTTAGCCTTTCTTCCCTCCTTTTCATATCCGTAATGTCGAAAGCACTGAATACGGCCCTGGTTGGGGAGTGGTAAACAACGTATGCATAAAAAAACTTCTCTCGTCCCTTATGCTGTACTGTATATTCGAAATCAATTGTTTCTTTGGTTTTGAAACAGTTGCTAATAATACTGTTCATGAGGTCTGCAAGCTCCTTGTCGAAAATATCATAGGCTGTTTTGCCAACCGTGTTTTTCGAGTTCAAGGGAAGCAATCCAATGTGGCTTTGTTTGAATTTAACAATCCTGATATCATTGTCCACGATAGCGATTAAAGAGCTCAGTGAGTTGAAAATAAGGTTGTTCTCAGATCTTAACGAACGTAGCTTTAACCGCGAAAGAGATAATAGCAAAGCCAAAATCAGGATGATAAGGAGACTGGCAATCAGTGCGTAAAGAATCAGGTTGGACTGTTGTGTATTTATCGCGTGATTGTTGATTGCGGTGGTTAAAGATGCTTGTGCAACGAGAAGACTTTCTGCTTGCGATTGGGTTGAAACAAACATTAAAATCATAAACATCCCTAATACCCGGGAAAAGGAGGTACAGTGATGGGGCAAAAGGATTCGTTGTGATATAATTTTAAGGTTTGAAATCATAATACCTTGCATAGATATTAGGTTCTTTCGAAATTAGGAAAAGTTGATCAATTATCTAAAAATTGATCAACTTTTCCGGGAAATAGCTAATTCACAGGCTGTGTGAAAGCCATTTGCTTATTTTACCAAATTTGAAATTGCTTTGAATTCAGGGGCAGATGCAGTTCTGGTTAACTCAAAAAGAATCGATTCATAGGAGGTCATCATGATGCCTTCATGGCGGAACCTTTCGGCAGCCAAATCAACATTGTCGTATGAGCGAGAGGATACGCAATCCATAATAATTACCGGATTTAGGCCGGCTTCTTTTAAATCAATGGCTGTTTGAAGAACACAAACGTGGCTTTCGATACCTGCAATGAGAATGTTAGTGGCATGTGTTTTTTCCAGTTCAGATGCAAAATTTTCCTCATCGCAACAGCTAAAGTCCTTTTTTTCGATCGGGCTGAAATTATTAATCAGACTGCTGATTGGTTCAACCGTTTCGCCCAGTCCTTTGGTATATTGTTGCGTTGCCAAAATCGGAACCTTCAGCTCCTGCAAACCTTTAATTAAAATCTGACAATTGTTTAGCAATGTTTCCGATTCCTCCATTGCAGGAAGTAATCGTTCTTGCATGTCAATAATCAGTCCAACCGTATTTTCTCTGTTAATTCGCATAGTATGATTTATTAATTGCTCGAAATTACCCTAAATAGTTTGGTGGTGCTTTCGATCTGCATTAAAAGACTAATTTGTTACGGAGTTTTTAAATTGATTTAACAAATTACGAGTGGTTGCTGGTTATTTCTTTTCAGTCGATCGGGCTTGTCTTCTCGATTTATCACCCAGATAACCTCCGTGGTGGCGTTTGGCATAATCGGCATTGGTAAAGCCAATTTTTTTCATCATTAACACAACCAAAACGTCTCCGATAACAGTCATGGTCGTTGTTGAGGTACTCGGAGTTAATCCAAGTGTACATACTTCAGCCGGATTTCCGGTGAACAGCGTAACATCAGCTGTTTGGCAAAGCTCACCCTCCGGATTACCGGTTATAACAATGATTGGTAGATTGGGGTGTAAATTATCAGCCAGATCAACCAGCTCCAGAATTTCGCGGGTTTTTCCCGAGTTGGAGATTAGCAATAGGACATCGTTGGGTTGAAGAACCCCCAGATCGCCGTGCTGGGCATCGCTGGGATGCAAAAATACGGCCGGTGTACCGGTCGAGCTGAATGTTGTGGCTATGTTTAAAGCGATTTGACCGGCTTTCCCCATTCCGCTGGCCACCAGCTTCCCTTTTAGTTGGTGAACATGTTTCTCAATCAGGGCAATAGCCTTTTCATATTGATCGGTTACAGGGATGTTCTGAATAGCTTCAGCTTCATGCTTGATTAATCTGGCTACTTCGTTAATCATGGTTTATTTGGATTTAGATGAAGTTGCAAATCTATATCAATTTTTAGTCAATACAAGTAAATCTGTCAGGATTGAGTTACTGCAAAACAGGCTTCGTGTTCTTTTTCTCTGCAAAACAAAAAGAAGATCAAACAATTCAATTGAACCTGTGTTGATATGTTTTAAAATAGGCCAAAGGCTGACGTTGTTCTTATGTATGAAAGTAGATAATCAATAAATTTATAATCCAGATAACTAAACATTAAAATTAATTATTAGACTATGAAGATACACGAGTACCAAGCCAGGGACATCTTCAACAAATATGGCATCCCGGTTCCAAACCATGTTCTTTGCCATACGGTAAAGGAAGTTGAAGAAGCAATGGCTACGATCGATCACCTGGTAGTTGTTAAAGCTCAGGTTTTAGTAGGTGGCCGCGGTAAAGCCGGAGGTGTAAAGTTAGCAAAGAGTAAAGAAGAGGCAGTTAAAGCAGCCGAACAAATCCTGGGAATGGATATTAAAGGCTACAAAGTTGAAAAAGTTATTATTGCTGATGCGGCCGATATCGAGAAAGAATATTACGTTGGCTTAATTAACGACCGTAATTCCAAGTCAGTTACTTTAATGGTAAGTGCCGAAGGTGGTGTCGAGATTGAAGAAGTTGCCAAGACAAATCCTGAATTGATTTACAAATTCAACATTAACCCGCAAACCGGATTGTTGGATTTTCAGGCTCGTAACATGGCCATGAAACTTTTCAAGGATGTGAAGCTGGCTCGTAAAGCAGCCGTGATCTTCCAAAAGCTTTATCAAATCTTCCTGGATACGGATTCTACCCTTGCCGAAATTAACCCAATGGTGTTAACTCCGGATAACGACATCCTGGCCATCGACGGGAAAATGAACTTCGATGATAATGCCTTGTATCGTCAACCGGAATTGCTGGCCATTCGTGAAGTGGATGAAGACGAGCAAAAAGAGATTGATGCCAAAGAAAAAGGTCTTTCCTATATCAAGCTCGATGGTAATATTGGTTGTATGGTGAATGGTGCCGGCTTAGCGATGGCGACCATGGATATGATCAAATTATATGGTGGAAACCCGGCCAACTTCCTAGATATTGGTGGTAGTTCCAACCCGCAAAAGGTTGTTGATGCGATGAATATTTTGCTGTCGGATAAAAATGTGGAGGCGGTGATGATTAACATCTTTGGTGGTATTACCCGTTGCGACGATGTGGCACGCGGATTAATGACAGCACTGGAGGTGATTAAAACCGATATTCCGATTGTTGTGCGCTTATCGGGAACCAATGCTGCGGAAGGGCTGGCCTTGATCAAGCAAACCGGTTTGCCAACAGTGAGCACCATGAGCGAAGCAGCACAAAAAGCTATTGAGTTGAGCAAACGCTAATTTATTCATCCAAAAAAATCGAATCTAATGAGTATACTCGTAAATAAAGATACAAAGCTGGTGGTACAGGGAATCACCGGACGCGATGGCCAGT
The DNA here is from genome assembly GCF_059905295.1 of Mangrovibacterium sp. NCBI lineage: Bacteria > Pseudomonadati > Bacteroidota > Bacteroidia > Marinilabiliales > Prolixibacteraceae > Mangrovibacterium > Mangrovibacterium sp. The sequence goes on along the minus strand of NZ_JBZQJF010000093.1, from coordinate 5,158 downwards.
TTCACGCAGGCCGAATGAAAGCATACGGAACACAGGTTGTTGCCGGAACTTCGCCTGGTAAAGGCGGAACAACGGTTGATGGTGTTCCGGTATTTGATACCGTTGAAGAAGCCGTTAAAGCAACTGGAGCTAATGCTTCGATTATTTTTGTTCCGGCACCTTTTGCTGCTGATGCTATTTTGGAAGCATCCTTTGCAGGCGTTGATTTAGTTATTGCCATCTCGGAAGGCGTTCCAATCCTCGATATGATTCGGGTGACTCCAATCCTGAAGCAAAACGGTACCAAGCTGATCGGACCAAACTGTCCGGGATTGATTACCCCTGACGAAGCTTTATTGGGTATCCTTCCCGGCATGATTTTCAAAAAAGGAAACATTGGCCTGATGTCGCGTAGTGGTACGTTGACTTATGAAGTGGTTAATATGTTGACCGAAAATGATATGGGACAAAGTACCGTGGTTGGTATTGGTGGCGACCCCGTTGCCGGATTGTACTATATTGATTTGCTGGAAATGTACCAAAATGACCCGGAAACCGAAGCAATTGTCTTGATTGGTGAAATTGGTGGTGATGCCGAAGAGCAAGCTGCTGAATATATTGCCAAGCATGTAACCAAGCCGGTTGTTTCTTTTATCGCCGGTCAAACAGCTCCTCCGGGAAAACGCATGGGACATGCCGGTGCGATTATCTCCAGTGGTTCGGGGACTGCTGAAGAAAAAATTAAAGCCTTTGCTAAAGCAGGTGTTCCGGTGGCCAAGGAGCCTTCTGAAATTCCGGGCTTGCTCAAAGAAAAATTGGCTACAGCTTCTGCTTAGTTCGTTTAAAAAAATATTGATCCGAATAAAAAATCCTGCACAAAGCAGGATTTTTTATTTCGCTAATTCTGCCTATTCCTGATCCGAATTTGCTCGATTTATCTTATTTTAGTTCATATTAATTGTTTGAATGATAAACGAAAACACAGGTCTGACACCGATTCTTAAATATGAATCAGTCAAGCAGCAATTACTGGATTCACTGGAGCTTGAAAAGAAACTTACGGGATTGTTCCGATCAAGACTCTTGCAGATTAATGAGATGGAAAGTTATTCGGCTTTTACGGCCGATTTGGCCAAACTCCTGTCGAATAAGCTCACCGAAGAAGAAGTTCAAGCCTTTCTTCCCCTTCATCGCAACTTAAAGCAACAGTATGAATTCCTGGCGACTTTTGAAGAACTAGTCGTTGAGCCACAGGTTAAAGCGTGTTTTTACCCCCGCCCGGGCGATCGTTTTTCCTTACGATTTCGGAAACTTATAAAAAGAGTAGCTCTTAAAACCGGCTGGGGATTTCAGGCTCTTTCAACGGTTTTTGGTAAGAAGAAGGAGCGGAATTATTGGAAACATAAAATTCCGGAGGCCAAACTGGCTGAGTATGTTTATGTAATCCGTTTTTGCGAGTTTTTGTTGCCTTTTTATGAGCAATTTCTACATCAGCGCGAAATGCGAATTCGCCGGTTTTATGTGACCGATCGGGAATGTGAGCAATTCCGGTTAATGAATGGGGAGCAACAGAATTGGGCGAAACGTTTGACTGAGATTGACCGGGATATAGCGAATACGGAAGCTGAGGTTGATACTTTTTTCAAGGAGTTGGAAGCGCAAACCGATGAGTTGTTTCATTCGTTGAGGGAGAAAGCCGGGACGGTTGAGTTTCCCAATAGTCAACTTTCGGCTAAAAAGGTAGCCGGTGAAAAGGCAAAGATGATCAGTAAGCTCGACCGGGTTTTGGAAGCCGGACAACTGGTGTTTTTTGCCATTGGCGAACATTGGCGGTTGAAGTTGCAGAACTGAACCCTCATCTTTAAGCTCAAGGAGGAAACCGGATCACAGGGAACCATTTTGTTGGAACAGATCAATGGCAAGCTGAAGCCGGCCTTCATCAATTTGAAAAAGGAACTGGCCGGATTGGCCGCAAGTGATAAACACGAATGGGACCAAGGCCGGCTGGATAAGGTGAAGACATACGTTGAAAAGCAGGTGCCCGAATTAATCCAATTGGTGTTTCAGTCCCGGCTGGTTAATGTATTTGATCGTCCGTTGGTTCAGCTAGAAGCAGCCATACGGAAAGCTGTTGAAAGCCATCAATTCGCTGCTCCGGTATTTGATGAACAGCCTGTTCGCCGGAAATCATTTCAACGGATTGAAACGCAGCAGTTGTTAACAGGCAGTGTGCTGAGTCCTTTGAAAGTGAAATTCGATGCCGAGCGGAAGAAGCTTTTGGGATTGGTGCAAAAGTTGACCACCAGCCTGGAGGAAATTCAGTATACAGCCAACTACAGTGTCGATTTTTATGTGACACAAAAGGAGGAACTGGCAGCCGGTGACGAGCTGAAGGAAGGTCTGATGCGCACTGTAAAGAAGGCTGATGAAATATTGGCTTACCTTTCTGCCTTATCCAAACTTGTTGAGGATGTGTTTCAGGTGCAGGGGCAGATTTTTGCCGAGCAGGTTCTTCAATATTTCGAGCCACACAAGCTAAATTCTTCCGTTAAGTTGAACCAGCGGAGAGAGGCGGCAGCCCGCCGCAAAGCCTTGTTGCAGCAGTCGGTCAGAAAGACGGGGACCATCTCAAAGCACTATCTTCATGTGCTGAAGGAGCTGTATTCGGTTTTCTATAATAAATACTTCAACCTAAGGAGCTTCCTGGGTATCTCGTACGTGACTGAGCCCATCAGTACCGAGCTTTCCAACTACCTGTCGGAAACCAGGCAGGCCATTGGCAGGCTCCCGCTGATGTACCAAAAGTTGTACGATAATGTGCCCTTGACCGACGAGCGTTTTTACTTGCCGCGACGCACTGAACTGCAGCGCCTGTCTAATGCTTTTGCCGATTGGAAAGGAGGTCGGTTTGCTCCGGTGTGCCTGGTGGGTGAGCAGGGCAGTGGCACAACTACACTATTTAATTTCTTCGAACAAACCGTTTCGGCGAAATATCCGAGTCTGCGGGTTACTTTAGACGAGAATAAGGTTGAAGATCATGAGTTCTTCGAGCTATTGCGGTCTTTATCGAATCATTCGATTGTAACCCATGTTGATGAATTGATTGAGCAGATTAACCAATCGGAAGAACGTCGGGTGGTTTTCCTCGAGAATATTCACAACCTGTTTTTGCGGAATAGTGGCGACTTTGGCAACCTGTTCCTGCTGTTTAAACTGATTAGCCAAACCAATCAACGAATATTCTGGGTAACCAGTTGTTATTTGTATAGTTGGAAATTGTTGAACTATACGAATGGCATCGCCTCGTATTTTGCGCATGTCATCGAGTTCAATTCCATGTCGCCCGAACAGATCCGCGAACTCATTCTGAAGCGGCATCAGCTGAGTGGCTTCTCTTTAAAATTTGGTGAGCCTGAAAACTTCATTCCTAAGCGAAACTACCTGAAGATGGACGACGATGAGAAGCAGGAATATCTTAAAAAGGCTTTTTTCGACGATTTGGGGGCTTATGCGCAGAATAACCTTCGGCTGGCTTTCATCTACTGGCTGCGGGCTATTAACTCGGTGGAGAACGGCGAAATCCGGATTGTCAAGAAACGATTGGACTTCAGCTTCCTTAATTCGTTGAAAACACCCGAACTGACCACCTTGCACAGTCTCTTAATACACGGAGGTTATGGCGTGAAAGAGCACAGCCGGATTTTCAGGTGCAGTGCCGAGTCGAGCTTTCGAAGCTTGATGGTGCTGACCGACGATGGTTTGTTGGAAAAACAGGATGAGCTTTACCTCATCAATCCCTTGGTGTACCGCATGCTGGTTAGCCAGTTGAAGTCGTTGAATTTTATCTATTGATTATGCAAAAGTTAATGTATAAACTGCTTGGATGTTTGTTGTTGTCTCTGGTTCTGTCCATGCCGCTATTGGCTGCCGACACCACTGATGTGCAGCTTGTTCAGCCAACACCGGCAGAGCAGGTAGTCGGGCAGTCCAATGGAGAGCTTGCTGCTGATACAGCATCGACACAAAATGGAGGAAATGTGGTTGATAATGCCCTGAAGAATACCATTAAAACCATTCCTTCAGTCGAGCTGAAGAAGATCTTCTCGTTTGCCAAGCTGTTTTGGGCAGTGGTTTTCTTCCTGATTGGTTATTTCGTCATTCGTTTTATCGGGCGAAGCATCGAAGCTTGGTCGGAAAAGAATGCCGAACGACGGATTCGCGGTAAGGCTATTTTGCCGATGGTGAAAATCATCTGTTGGTTAATTGTCAGTTACATCATCATTCGGGGCATTTTTAACCCTCCGGCTTCCTCGCTGATTGCTTTCGGAGCCTCGATTGGGGTGGCTGTGGGCTTTGCAGCCCAGGATTTACTGAAAAACATCTTTGGAGGATTCGTCATTCTCATTGACCGCCCCTTTAAGGTGGGTGATAAAATCGAGGTGGGTAGTGTTTATGGTGAAGTGCAGGATATGTCGTTGCGCTCCACCCGCATTCAAACTCCCGACGACTCCATGGTGACCCTGCCCAACGGTGAGCTGCTGAATCAGCCCATTTCGAATGCCAATTCGGGCGAGTCGAACTGCCAGGTGGTTGCCGAAATTTTTCTACCCATCACCATCGATACGGTTAAGGTTCGTCAAATTGCTATTGAGGCGGCACAAACTTCCCGTTTTATTTACCTGGCCAAACCCATTGCGGTACTTTTTTTCAACGAGATAAAGCACGACAAACTTTGCTACAAAATGCGGTTAAAAGCTTACGTGATGGACATTCGTTACGAGTTTCAGTTCAAGAGTGAGATGACCGAAATCGTCATCAGCGACCTGCTAAAAGCCGGCTTGCTCGATCCGAAAATTTCAATTTAAGAAGCCCCGGTGTGAAATGGGTGTCGCGGTTTTTAACCGCGAGTTAATTGTTATGAGTTCCTGTGAGACGAAAGGTTTGGCAAGGAAGACGACGCGGTTGGAAACCGTATCAGCCGAAAGTGACAGGAGAGGAACCGCATTGCCCCGAGGGGGAACTTTCCCAAAGTTTGGTGCTTTGGGAAAGTTGATCATGGTGTTACGATGGTTCAATTATACCGAGTATTTCGAGGTACTGCGGATGTTCTTCCAAGGCTATGCGGGCAATTTCAATATAATCGCTGTACCATTCCTGTAATTGGTCAATGGCCTGGTCG